>CAXYWN010000126.1:0-5940 GCA_964292625.1 uncultured bacterium | reverse complement strand
TGCCCGATACACCGGGCATCAAGACCGTCAACCTGCATCGCGACGCCATATCCGAGATACCCAAGGTATTTCCCGGTTTCGCTGAATTGGCGCCAAACTGCCGGTTTCGGGATTGTATCCACCAGCACGAGGAAGACTGTGCCGTGCTGGACGCCTATGAAGCGGATAAAATCCCCGTGGAGCGCTATGAATCGTATCTGAGGTTAATGGACTCACTGGAATGAAAAACTTCGCTATCTTCATCAATCCCGGCTTTGTCGATAAACCTGCCATTTTCAAGCTTTTGAAGGATTTGGCTGCTGAAAACCACATCTATTTTCACGGCATCCGCGAACAGCAGGATCTCCTGCCGGAGGAGATCGGCATCATTGACCTGGAGAATCCGGCGGCGCCGAAGATAGATTGCATCCTGGTTTTCGGCGGCGATGGCACCATCCTGCGGGCCAAAGATTTGGCTTTGCGATCTGGAGCGCCAATTCTGGGCATCAATCTAGGTTATCTGGGATTCTTGTCGGAAACAACCATGGGTGAGTTGAAATCATCCATCCGGGATCTGCTGAAGCAGAAATACCGTCTGCTGCCCCGGATGCTCTTAAACTGTATCTTGAGGCGCAACGGCGAGATCATTTTCAAGGGCCTGGCCCTGAACGACGCGGTGATCTACAAGGCGGACACGCCGCGGCTGATTCACGTGCGTATTTTCAGCGGGGGACGCTTTGTTTTTGACACCCGCTGTGACGGCGTTATCGCCAGCACCCCGACGGGATCGACAGCTTATTCCCTGGCCGCCGGAGGGCCCATCCTCGCCCCGGAGCTTCGCGCCATTGTGCTGAGTCCGCTGAATCCGCATCTGCTCACCATCCGGCCGATGGTCTTTTCCGCGCGTGAGAAAATCCTGATGCGCGTACACGGCCTGGAAGTGCCGGCCTCGCTGCAACTGGATGGTGTCAATTGCAGTCCTCTGGAGGAAAATGATGAAGTTCTGATCACCGCGGCCAAACAGCAGGTGCATTTCATCAAGCTTTCCAACCGCACTTTCTATCAGATTCTGCGCCGCAAGATGCACTTGGGGAAATAGATGCTGATTGGAATCTATATTCGGAATTACCTCTTTGTACCGGTGCAGCGGCTTGCTTTCGGCCCCGGCATGACAGTGCTAAGCGGGGAAACGGGGGCAGGAAAATCAATCCTGGTAGGCTCTGTTGCTCTCATCTTTGCCGATCAGGCGCCCCCGCTGGAAGCGTTCGACCCCCAGCAGCCCATCTATCTGGAGGCCAGTTTTGACCTCTCCCGCAATAGCGAAGTGCGGGATTTCCTAAGCAGGCAGGGTTACGAACCGGAAACCGAAATCACCCTGGCCCGCGAAGTAAGCAGAGCCGGTAAATCGACCTATTTTCTGAACGGACGCAAGGTGGCAGCCTCGCTGATGAAAGAACTCAAACCCCTGATGATAGATTTTCATCATCAACGCGACCAGCAGCGGCTGCTTTCCACTGCCTACCAACTGCAGCTTCTCGACCTCTATGCCCAAAACGAAGAACTGACCGGCAAATTTGCCCGGCAATACAGGGATCTGCGTAAGCAGATGAAAGAGATGGAAACTTTGAAAGTCCGGGCAGAGCAGGATCGTCAAATGCGGGAGCTTTACCAATACCAGTTTAAGGAATTGGAAAATGCGGCCCTGCGCGAAGGCGAGGACACGGAATTACAGCAGGAATTCGATCTGCTCAGCCACGCCCTGGAAATCGCTGAAACAGCTTCTACGGCAGCTTCCGACCTCTATGAAAACGAGGACAGCGTCCACTTCCGGATCGCCAACAGTCTGGGCGCCCTGGCCAAATTTTCTCATCTGAATTCACGCCTCGCCGGCATCGAACAGAGTCTGCGCGATTGCCTGGAACTGATTTCTGATAACGCTTCGGCACTCACAGATCTCATCCAGGGGGTGAATCAGGATCCCCAACGCCTGGAAGACATTCGCGAACGTCTGGACGCGATAAACAGCCTGCTGCATAAACACAAGGCGCAGAATATCGGAGATTTGCTGGAAATATTTGCCCGGCGTGCCGCCCAGATCAACGCTTATACCGATCTGGAAGAGCGCATTGAGACCTTGAAAATCCAGATCGATAAAGACTTTGAGAGTTTGCGCGAAAGTGCTGATAAACTGAGCGATAGTCGTCAACAAGCGGCTGTAAAACTTTCGGAAGAGTTGCTGGAAAGCATCAGCCTGCTCTCCATCCCTGACGCCCGCTTTAAAATAAGTGTTGACAAAAAATCAGATGATAAAACCATACTGCAAGAATATCTTGATTCCTGTACAGAGCAGGGACAGGATTTCTGTCAGTTCTTTTTCAGCGCGAACCGGGGCAGCCAGTTGAAGCCTCTTTCCGCGGTGGCATCTGGCGGCGAGCTTTCGAGAATTCTGCTCGCCATCAAGAAGGTGCTTTCCGAACGGATTGAGGAAAAGCTGATGATCCTGGATGAGATTGATGCAGGTATAGGCGGCAAAACTGCCGAATATGTCGCACAGTTTATTTTTCAACTGGCGCGGCGGCATCGCATTCTCTGCATCACGCATTTGGCGCAGATTGCTGCCATTGCCGACCAGCAGATAGCGCTGCAGAAAGAGGCAGGCAGGCAGAAAAATGTGATACACATGGTTCCGCTGCAGGCAGAACAAAGACTTGAAGAATTGGCCCGGATGCTGTCTGGCAATATTTCAGACATTTCGCTGGAGCATGCCCGGGAATTGATAAGTAAATATAAGACATGAGGTTATGATGTCCAAAACGACAAAACGGAGATTGCAAGCGGTTGCAATCTTTGTGATCTTCCTTGCTCTGGCATGGGCTGCTTACTCGACTTTAACGCCCAAAGATAAAGACCCCAACTACAGTGCAATCTTCAAAGATTCTGGAAAAGTTTTCTCCGATTACAAATCGCTGAACAAGGCCCAGCTGCGTGTTCGCAGCCTGAACATTAACAATGCCTTGCAGGAAATGGATGGTATTATCAGCACTTATGCCTTGGAAAAACCTTTGATTAACTCCCGCGAAAGTAGCCATGGGGCCTATTTATTCAAGATTGAGTCAACCAAGCTGCCCCAACTTAAGAAAAAATTCGCTGATATGGGCGCTATCGAAGCCCAAAAAGAGATTGTGGACTCTGCTCTGGTGGTCAAATCGCTTACCACGGAAGAAGAGATTCTGGCCTCGCAGCGCAAAGAACTGGCGGATTTGGATGCAGTGGGACAGATATACGGAAATATAGCTGAGCGCAAGGAAACCCTGATCTCCAAGGTCCGCGAGCAGGAAAACAGTGTCAACGTCCTCAGACAAACGAACACTACTTTGCTCTATGTGCAGATGGTGCCAACCATGGGCGGCAGCAAAATATCCACATTACGCAGGTTTGTCACACAATTCTTCATTGCAGTGTTGGTGCTCTTCGTGGCTGTAATTCTGGTCTATTACGGCATCAAACTGATTATGTATATGCTGGCCATGCTGGGCTTTAAGGGTTTCAATGCCTCCAGTTTGGGCAGCAACTATCAATATGGCTATGGTAATCCAAGCCGCTACTATTCCCGCTACGGTTCCGGCAGCAGCAAACGTAAAGTTAAACGTGTTTACAAGGACAAACGTGGGTCCGCTCCCGACAGCGGCGACGAAGCCAAAGCGGATAAAACAACCAAGTAAAACCTGGGGGAACCAATGATCGCAATTCTACCCTGGCATATCTGGATAATCCTTGGGATCATCTTCGTGATTATCGAGATCTTCGATCCCGCCTTCTTTTTCATTGCTCTGGGCATCGGCGCCATCGCTGCCGGACTGCTCAGTCTGCTGCCTCTGGTGAGCAGAAGCATTCCGCTGCAGATCATTATCTTCGCGGCGGTCAGCTTTATCGCCTTTCTCTTTACACGCAAACTTGGGAAAAGAGTGCTGCGCAACGCCGGTGAGGAAACAAACGTCTTCGCGCTCAAGGGCAAGATTGGAAACATTACGAAGGCCATTCCCGCTGAAGGGAAAGGCTATGTGAAGATCGGAGGAGAAGAGTGGGTGGCAGTTGCCGCAGACGCGAAACCGATTGAACACGATGTCAGAGTCACCGTGATGGATATCGACGGTAACAAACTGATAGTCAGCAAAACAGAATAACGTAACGAAGCTTTAATTCGGAAACAGGATTTCCTGAGGCGCCGCTGCAATAGTGGCGCCTTTGCTTTGTCCAGAATGTTTGCCTTAGCCGGTGGAGTGGGCGGTATTTAGTCCCAAATGTTGGTATATATCCCCAATCATTGTTTATGCTTGCCGGAAAGATAGATAGTTCCTTTTGTCCAACCCTCCTGCTTGACCCTAATATTGCTACCTTTCTCTTACCAACTGCAAATCAGCCCCAGCGGCCATTTTCGCTCTCTGGGTATTGGCTGGCCTGCTTCTGGTCAAGCGCACAAAACGGGGGAGAAAGATGTCTATCTATATAAGCGGATGGTGAAAATGGGGGTTGGCGCTAAAAAAGACGAAATACTCCTTATCCGCTCATTTTGCGAAAATTATCCGGGAAGATAACCGTCTTCGCGACAGGGCGCAGGCAAGAACAAACTGGCCTCGAATATGCCCCATCACCATGCTCAGTTATCTTGAACCGAACGTAAATCCAGGGACAGGAGACGCGCTGGACTAATCTTTCTTTTTGGGAGCTTTGCTGCTCTTGGGATGGGATTTGTCGGGGCCAGAATATGATTTCTTTCCTGTGGTGAGGCCTTTGGGAGTGTAGGTCTTGGCCCGGCTGGCATAGGGTTTGTCTGCGAAGGGTTTACCATACTTTTTGTCTCGGTCGCCATAGGGTTTGTCGGACTTCTTGTCTCGGTAGTCATAGGGTTTGTCAGAACCCTTGCGAGAGAACTTATGTTCTTTGCCCGGGGTAGATCTGTCGTCCTGGGATGAGCTTTGCACCGTTGCGTTGAGGGTCTCGCCATTGTAATTGTTCTGGGCAAAGGCTTTTAGCAACTGTTTTTCGTAGGCGCCATCCAATTCGATGAGGGTATGTCCTTCGGCGACGTTGATGTGGCCAATTTCGATGCTGCGCGATACTTTGAGGCGGTTTATGAAGGTCATCAGGTCACGCTTGTTGACTCCGTTGCGCTTGCCGACTCCCAGTTTGAAGGTCTTGTACATCACATTCTTGTCTTCACGCGGGGATTGCTGTACTGATGACTGGTTGAGGTCGGCGCTGTCTTTGTAATAGCTCAGGAAGCGGTTAAATTCGACTGAGACGAAGCGTTGGATCAGTTCTTCACGGCTCATCCAGCCCAGCTTTTTATATACGTTGGGCAGGAAAGAATCTATTTCTTCGGAGGCCACTTCCACTTTTTCCACGATGTCGATGAAATTGAAAAGCTGCTTTTCGCAGATTTCCCTGCCTCCCGGAACCTGGGAGAAGACAATCTCGCGGTTGAGGCGTTTTTCCACGGCTTTGAGCGCTGCTATCTCTTTGTGGTGGATGATGCTGATGGAAACTCCGCTCTTGCCGGCCCGGCCTGTTCTGCCGGAGCGGTGGATGTAGATGTCCGGCTCAAGGGGCACGTGGTAGTTGATAATGTGAGTGAGGTCGTCCACGTCCAGCCCGCGGGCAGCGACGTCGGTAGCCATCAGTAGTTTCACATATTTGCTGCGGAAGCGGTTCATCACCAGCTCGCGCTGGCCCTGGGAGAGGTCGCCATGCAGCGCGTCGGCGTTATAGCCGTCGTGTTGGAGCTTGGTGGCAATCTCCTGGGTTTCGTTGCGAGTGCGACAAAAAACGATGCCATAGATGCGGGGATTCATATCTGCTATGCGTTTGAGGGCGAGGTATTTATCCCTGGCGTGCACTTTGTAGAAGAAGTGTTCGATATTATCCGCGCCCTGGCGTTCGTTGCCCACGCTGATGCGCTGG
>CAXYWN010000125.1:0-5940 GCA_964292625.1 uncultured bacterium | reverse complement strand
CGGAATCAATACGGATTTCATCCGTATTGATTCCGTATTGATACCGTATTGATAATGGGGGCCAAGCTAGATTCTGGTGAAATAAGACGCTCTTTCAAACCGGGTGGGAACCAGTGCCATCCAAATCGGATAAGCCCGATGGACGACAGACCGATAGCAAGGGTGCGCACTTAGCGGAGCGAATCAAGCCCCTCGTAGAGAAGCTCGTGCCGGTTAACGTCGTATTTCTCCACCCCTCTCCGCTTAATCCAAAAATAACTCGCCCAGGGCCTTCCTGCTTTGAATTTCAGCTTCACGTTTCTGGTTGAACTCCCCTAATACCGAGGGGTCGCCCAGATATCCGATTGTGATCATCGTCAACGGCTCAATTCCTGCGGGAGGGGCAAATAGTTCCACCGCCTTTTGCGCCGAAAAACCCGCCATATTGTGCACATAGAGATCCATCGAGCTGGCCTGGGCGGTCAGATTGCCGATGGCCAGCCCCAGATCGTGAGCTGCCCAACGATTGGGTTTGCCACTGGGAAACTTCGTGTCAATGAGCGCGAGAATCAGCAGCGGAGCAGTTTTTGCCCACACCTGATTTCCAGAGTCGAGGCAATCAAACAATTGGTTGTACCTCTCCGAGCCGTTATTTAGAGACCAGATAAAGCGCCAGGGTTGAAGATTGCTGCATGAAGCCGCCCAGCGCGCCGCTTCGAATAAGGTCAAAACCTGTTCCTCCGTCAATGCCTTCGCGGAATAGGCGCGCGGACTCCAACGCTTCTGTAAAAGCTCGATTATTTCATGGTCATATTGGGGACGTTCTTTCATTTTTCACCTCTTGCAAGCACTAAGGATATACAGCCTGCGGATGTCAACCATTTTTCGCCCTATCCGGATAATCAATCATCCCAGTTCCAAAGCGTGTCATTCCAGGTAATGCGGCTGAGCTTGACTAAACAACAAATATTTCAGGACTTGACAATTGTCCAGGAATTACACGTATTTCCACGAATTGGAGAAAAGAATGGAATGGAGGTTGGATTCCGGGGGGCTTTACTTGGATGATAGGGATGGTTTTCACCTCTTCACAAGCATTTCCAAGCTTGTGAAGAGGTGAAGAGGTGAGAAAGAGAAAGCCGCCCCTTGCGAGGCGGCGGTTCTAATTTTTGGGCGGCCAGGGGATAAAGGAGCTTGTTTTTAGGATGTATTCCCGATAGGCAGGGTTCGTCTCAAACTTCTTTTCCAACAGAGGGACTCCGGAAACTCGAAGCAAGAGGGTCGTTATCACCAGCGGACTGAACACTGCAATCCAGCCGTAGGCTACGTTCAGGGTGATCAAGAATATTCCCCACCACATCGCGGATTCGCCAAAATAATTGGGATGCCGGGTGTAACGCCAGAGACCCCGATCCATGATTTTGCCTTTATTGGAGGGGTCACTCTTGAAGCGGCGCATCTGATTGTCGCCCACTGCTTCAAAGAAGAAGCCCAGCAACCAGAGAAGGACGCCCAGACCATCGAGGAGGCTGAAAGCGGCTGTCTGGTTGGGGGCATAGAAAAAGAGCGGGTATGAAATGGTGAGCATGAAAAAACCCTGCAGCAAAAACACCTGGAGATAGCTGCGCAGGACCCAATGCTTCCCCCAATCCTGCCTCCACTTGGCATAACGGAAATCCTCTTTTTTGCCTTTATTCCGCAGGTAAATGAAGATCGCCAGACGCAGTCCCCAGACAGCCACCAGAGCGCTGACCAGCATCCGGCGCCAATGATAGCCCGGAACCAGCAGCAAATAGACAACCGCGACCATGATAAAACCCAGTCCCCAAGCAACGTCCATGATATCGTTCTTTTTCAATAGCATTGCCAGCAGGAACAGCAGATTCACATAGATGAACACCGCTCCCACAGTTAACAGAATAGCGTTAAAGTCAATCATAAGATACTCCCACTGCAACTGTGCCTTCGCCATTATGCACTCCCACCACGGGTGACAGAGACATGATGTAGGCAGGCTTGCGTCCTGTGACCGCGCTAAGAATTTCCGCATATTTTTCTGCCCTGTCCCGGGCATCCGCATGCACGATGGCATATTCCCAGAGCTTTTTATGCTTCAGTTCCGCGCTGATCATCGCCACTATCTTGCGCATATTGCCCCTGCGACTGAAACTTTTGCCATAAACCTCAGCCTTGCCTTCTTTGTCCAGCGAGACGATCGGTTTGAGATTGAGCAAGGAGGCCACCAAGCCGGCAAGAGGCTTCACCCGCCCTCCCCTGACCATATATTTCAGAGTGTTGATATCTGTGTAAATTTTGGTTTCCGCGCTCCATCTTTCCGCTTCGGCCAGGATGGCGTCAAAACTCAGCCCCGCTTCAACGGCTCTCGCTACGCGCAGGGTTACCAATCCTTCCGTAACCGACAACTGGTGGGAGTTTACCACTCCTATTTTGCCGTCGTTACGTTGTTCGGCATAAGCGGCAGAGGTTTGATACATACCCGTCAATTTGTCCGAGATATGCACCGCGATTACGTTTTCATAGTTTTCCGCGGCAAAATCCAGCACGCCCTTCACGGTATTGGGTGAAGGCTGGGAGCTCACCGGATGGGACTTTGAACTTTTCAGCAGTTGATAGAACCGTTCTGTATTGATGGTCAGTTTGTCCAAATAGTACCTGCTGCCGATGTTGAGGCCGAAAGGAATCTGCATTATCTGATATTTGTCGAGCAGTTCGGGGGGCAGGTCACTGGCGGTATCGGTTACCAATCCGATGGGATACTTGCGTTTGTGGCTCACCTGATACTGCCTGAGCATATCGTCAACTTTGGAGCCTGCCACATCGCCCAGCACCCAGAGAACGTTGAACATCTCATCTGGTTGATTGGTATGAATATGAATATGCAGTTTGTTTGCACCGCCAGCCACGATTAGGGAATCCCCGAACCCTCGCACGGCCTCTCTGACTGTATCCACCGAACAGGAAAAATTGCTTAGAACTGCTTCAGAGCAATATCTGAACTCACCCGGAGCATCAGGATGCGCCGCGCTTTGACCGATCTCAATTACTTTCCCGTCCCTATCCCGGATTTCGCGCAGAGAGCCTTTGTGGATAAAGTCAACAACACCCTCCAGAAAGATCACGAAGCCGCTCGCTCCGGCATCCACGACACCGGCATCGGCCAGAACTTTCAGTTTTGTGGGCGTCTCTTGCAAAGACTTTTTGGCAGCAACCAGGGAGCTGGTGATCAAATGGAGGAAATCTGAGGTCTTATAGCTCTGTTCCACAAGGTTTTCCGCCCATTCCCGGATAACTGTAAGCATTGTGCCCTCCACCGGGTTCATCAACGAACCATAGAGGTGCTTCACCGCTTTCAGCGCGCTGTCGGCAAAGTTCTTCACGGTCAACGCTCCCATTTCTGGAAGTTCCCGGCTCAGCCCGTGAAAATATTGGGCAAACATGATGCCGGAATTGCCTCTGGCGCCGCTTAACGCGCTATCCGCCACGGAGTGGAGGGTCTCCTTGAGGTTTTTGCCAGCCTTGCTGCTTTCCAGGATTGCCTGCATGGTCATGGCAAGGTTGAAACCCGTGTCCGAATCGGCCACTGGAAACACATTGATCCTGTTTAGGTAGTTCTGATTTCTGATGATGGCATTGCCGCCGACCTGCAAAACGCGGTAAAATCTATTGCCGTCAAGATACTCTATTTGCATCACTTTACCAGATTTGGGGCATTTTTACTATTTTATCGGTGCGATATCCCGCGGTTTTCAGCCTGTCCAGGATACCCTTGTAGTCGGTGTCAGTTATGGAGGAAGTCCGGCTCATTATCCAGACGAACTTCATATTGGGAACCCCGACCACCGTGTAGCGGTAATCCTCCGCCAGATCAACCACGAGGAAGGGAGACCAAAACGGGCGGAACATCTGCACCCGCCATTCGGCGCGGGTCTGATTGTTATAGACCTTTGCCTTGGGATGCAAAACCTTTTCCTTGCCATGGGGGCCGCCCTGTCTGAATTTATAGGTGATGGCGATCGTCCCGTCCTCATTGAGGGAATAAGTCTCAATCCCGTTCACCGCCTTCTTCTCGATCGGATTGGGCAGAATGCCGATCACGTACCAATCGCCCATGAACCTCTCCAAATCGACATAAGGGACAGTATTCCCGTTTTTGGCGCAGCCGGCAAGGAAGAGCATTCCGGCCAGCAGGAGCACGATCCTTATCACTGCAAAGCTGCTTCGATGGCCGAGATGACTTTCGCATCCTCTGGTGTGGTGGCAGGCGGGAAACGGTTGATTATTGCCCCCTCCCGGGAGATGAGAAACTTGGTGAAATTCCAAGCTATCTTGCCGCTGAACTCAGGGTCCGTATCTTTGTCGGTGAGATATTTATACAAGGGATGAATGGCCTTGCCCCGCACAGATATCTTTTCGGATAAGGGAAAGTTCACGCCGAAATTCAGGCGGCAGAAACTCGCTATTTCTTCGTTTTCTCCGGGCTCTTGTTTCATGAAGTTATTGGCGGGGAATCCAATCACCACCAGCCCCTGCTCGCCAAATTTGGCATACAGGGCTTGGAATCCATCGTATTGCTTGGTAAATCCACATTTACTGGCTGTATTCACCAGCAGCAAAACCTTCCCGCGGAAATCTTCCAGCTTGAGTTCACTGCCGTCAACCTTCTTCAGTTCAAAGTCATATATCGTCTTTGCTGTTAGCATCTTGGTTCCTCCTGTCAATATCAATATCAGAAGCGTAACTCCTAATAAATGGCGCATATCATTGAACATTGTTACTCCTGTTTACCCACTCTTGCGAGGTTCGGATAAAGACAATGTAATGCAAGCACGGCTTTAGCAAATATTGTTTTTTCCCAAAGGGGAATAATGTCGATGGTCGGCGGATGAAAGATATATTCTTGTGACCAGATTATTGGGAATGATTTGTGTTACTGGCTTGCAAAAGTAACACGCGAGTGTATATTTAAGGGCAAAAATAGAGCAAGCGAAGTGCCTGCTCTATATGGTTTAATATACCTTGTTATAACTACCGATTTATTTTACGTTAAAGTTGTCCATAAACTGCTGGAGGACGGCGGCGCGCGAGGGATGGCGGAGTTTTCTGAGGGCTTTATCCTCGATCTGGCGGATGCGTTCGCGGGTGACCTGGAAGATGTTTCCCACTTCCTCGAGGGTGCGGTGGTAGCCGTCGTCGATGCCGAAGCGAAGGCGGATGACGCGTTCTTCTCGAGTGGAAAGGGTTTTGAGGACCTCGTCCACCTGTTTTTTGAGCAGGGGGCGTTCGGCCAGGCGTTCGGGGCTGATGATGGTGCGATCTTCGATGAAGTCGCCGAGGATGGAGTCATCGGAGTCGTGTCCGATGGGTTTATCCAGGGAGACGGGTTCCTTGGAGATGGAGAGGATGGATTTCACCTTGTCCAGGGGCATATCCAGCACTTCGGAAATCTCTTCGGGGAAGGCGTTGCGGCCGAGTTTTTGCTGGAGCCTGCGGCTGGTGCGGTTGATCTTGTTGATGGATTCGATCATATGCACGGGGATACGTATCGTACGGGCCTGATCGGCGATGGCGCGGGTGATGGCCTGGCGAATCCACCAAGTGGCGTAGGTGGAGAATTTGTAGCCTTTGCGATAGTCATATTTTTCCACGGCGCGCATCAGCCCGGTGTTGCCTTCCTGGATGAGGTCGAGGAATTCCAGGCCGCGGTTGTTGTAGCGTTTGGCGATGGAGATTACGAGACGGACGTTGGCCTCGATCATTTCGTTTTGGGCTTTTTCCTTGTTGCGTTCGGCGCGGTCGATCTCACGGAGCAAGAATACAAGGTCGGTCCCGGTCATTTTGGTTTCCAGCTCCACACGTCTGATCTTGCGGCGGGCGTTTTTGATCTTGCGGAGGGTTTCGATGAAGACCTCGGGGTCGATGCCGGTTTCGGAACGGACCTCT
>CAXYWN010000124.1:0-5947 GCA_964292625.1 uncultured bacterium | reverse complement strand
GATGCTGTGTTTGGGGATCTTGAAAGTGTCGGCGTCCAGGACGGGCTTTTCGCCGGTATAAAAGACCACAAAATAGACGATTCCGCTCACTTCGTTGATCACCGTCACCGCGTAGTCTTCTGTCCATTCCTGCTTGAAGTGGTTCTTCAGGCAAGTGTGGAAATCCACCTGGATGCCCCTGGCTTCGATCTGTTTCTTCAGTTCGTAGTCAAAGCTGCCCCAAGGTTCCAGCTCGTGTATCTGTTTGCGGAGAACGTCTGCCCGGCGGGTCAGCCTGTCCTTTTCTTCGCGGGCTTCCTTGATTTTGTTGAACAGCATTTTGGGACTGAGGCTGCCCGAGGATTTTTCGGCCTCGGATTCCAGCTTCTTCAGAAAGCGCGTTGTTTCGACGTATTCTTCGATCAGTTCGATGTTTTTCACCAGAACTTCGGTTTTGTCGTCGGTATTGCGGATCAGATGGAGTACACCCAGTTTCTGGAGTTCGGCGAGGAAGGTCTCGTAGTCCCGGTGATAGAGGACAAAGCTGTATTTACGCATCTTTTCGATCATGCGAAAGCCTCCTGGGGGGTGCGGCCCTTGAGTATCTTCTGCGAGGCTTTGGAGAGGTTTTCCTCATCTTCCAAAAAGCGCTTGATCTTCAGAATGGCTTCCTCAAATGACGGAATTTGCACCTTTTCGTAAAGGTTCACCTTTTGGGTGGTCTTTTTGCGGATGTGTTCCAAAATCTGCATTTTACGCCAGAAAATATCCCGCTCTATGTTTATCCTGGCCAGGCTTTTGATGATTTCGACGCCGTCCAGATACCAGGTTGGCGCGCTGAAGAGGTCGTAATCCTTCAGTTCGAAATCGATCTCGCCCAGGATGGGGACCTGGATCCCTGCGATATTGCGGGAGAGGAGCTCCACTCCGGTGATCTCCACCAGGGTGGGGTCGAACTCCGCCCAAAGCTTCATAAACTGGTCCAGTTCCGCGGTTTCCTGCTGGATCCGGGCGTCCAGTTCGTGAGCCTTGTCGCGGGCTCGTTTCACCTCCATGCGCAGCGCGGATTCCTTGTTCTTCAGCGTGGGCAGGGCTTTTTCCCTCACCTTGAGCTGTTTTTCCAATTGCAGTTGGGAGATTTTATTGTATTGGAATTTAAGGCTCATCCCTTTTCCCAATGGAGTTTCATGAATTCGTCTTTGATCGCCACCTCTTCGCGCGTGAAGTATTTGCGGAAGAGCGCCCAGGTCGTGTCCAGCATCTCGACAGTATCGATGTTGACGTCAATAGCCAGAATCTGCATGGCATAATCGCGGGCGAAATCCATCGACCGCTGGTCGTAGTCGGAGAGGTCAAAGCCGTTCTCCATCTTGGTGCGGGCGTTGGTGGCATCGGCGTTCAGGCGCACGGAAGCGCTCATCACCTGGGGATGGTCCTCGCGGGTGCGTTTGCCCATCACCTTGGTTTTGAGGCGGGAAAGCGAGCGGGCGGGGTCGATCACAACCTTGCCGATATCCGAATCGCGGCGCAGGTAGAGCTGGCCTTCGGTGATGTAGCCGGTGTTGTCTGGGATGGCGTGAGTGATGTCTCCGCCGGAAATGGTGGTCACCGCAATGATCGTGATGGAGCCGCCGTCGGGGAACTGCACGGCCTTTTCATAGATTCTGGCGAGGTCCGAATAGAGCGAGCCCGGCATCGAATCCTTGGAGGGAATCTGATCCATACGGTTGCTCACGATCGCGAGCGCGTCGCAAAACAGCGTCAGGTCGGTCAAGAGCACCAGCACAGCCTCGTTCTTTTGGATGGCAAAATATTCGGCGGCCGTCAGCGCCATATCCGGCACCAGCAGACGCTCCACCGGCGGATCTTCAGTGGTGTTCACAAACGAGATGATTTTGTCGATCACCCCGGCGTTTTCAAAGGTGTTCTTATAGTAGAGATAATCGTCGTTGGAAAGTCCCATCCCGCCCAGGATGATTTTGTCGGCCTTGGTGCGCAGCGCGACCGTCGCCATCACCTGATTGTAGGGCTGATCCGGATCGGCGAAGAAGGGAATCTTCTGGCCCGTCACCAGGGTGTTGTTGAGGTCGATGCCGGCGATACCGGTGGCAATCAGTTCGGAGGGGTCTTTTCTGCGGACCGGATTCACGGAGGGTCCGCCGATTTCCACTTCCTCGCCCTCAACCCGCGGGCCGCCGTCGATGGGATCGCCATAGGCGTTGAAAAACCTTCCGGCCAGTTGGTCGCTCACTTTCAGCGTGGGCGGATGGCCGAAGAAGATCACCTCGGCGTCTGTCCCGATCCCTTCCGTGCCGGAAAAGATCTGCAGAGTCACGGTGTCGCCCATTATTTTCACCACCTGGGCCAGCCGGCCGCTGACGGTGGCCAGTTCTTCGCTACCAACGTTGGTTGCGGTGACTGCGCAGGTGGCTTTGGTAATCTGGGTAAGCTTGGTATATATCTTTTGAAATGCTTTGCCAGCCATTATTTAGCTCTCCTTTCTTCAAGTATCACTTCAAGTTCGGATTCGTATTTCTTAAATTCAGCGCTCTCAAAGGGCTGGTAATTCATCTGCCTGAGAGTGTTGATCAGTTTCGTGTAATAGGGCTGCAGTTCCTCGTAGCTGTCGAAGGCCAGTTCGGTGTCGCAGACTTTGAGCACCAGCATCAGCATATAGGACTGGCGTTTCATCGGGGTGGATTTGTCCACCGGGTCGAAGCCGTCCTGGACCAGGATGACGCGGTCCACCAGCTCGCTTTTCCAGAAGCGGTTATGATAGTCCAGGGGGACGCCGTCGTCGCCGAGGATGTTGATCTGATCCTTGGTCTCTTTGCCGCGCAGGAGGATGTCTTTGGCCTTGATCACGCTATCCACCCAGCCTGGGGCAATGTTCGCGTTCAGGTATTGGATCACCTCATCATATTCCAGATATTTGGAGTAGGAATCAATGGGGTCCACGGCGGGGTAGCGCTTGCTGTCTGCCCTGTCCTGGGAGAGGGAGTAGAAGCAGCGGGCGGCCTTTTTGGTGGATTCGGTGACGGGTTCCTTGAGGTTGCCTCCGGCGGGGGAAACTGCCCCGATGAAGGTGATGGAGCCCGCGGTGCCGTTGTTGAGATAGACGTAGCCCGCGCGCGAATAGAAGTTCGAGATGATGGCAGGGAGGTCCATCGGATAGGCGTCCGGACCGGGAAGTTCTTCCATCCGGTTGCTCATCTCGCGGAGGGCCTGGGCCCAACGTGAAGTTGAGTCCGCCAGCAGCAGCACTCTCAGCCCCATAGAGCGGTAATATTCGGCAATGGACATCGCGGTATAGACAGAGGCTTCGCGCGCCGCCACGGGCATATTAGAGGTGTTACAGATGATTATGGTGCGTTCCATCAGCTTGCGCCCGGTGCGGGGGTCGTCCAGCTCCGGAAATTCGGTGAAGAGTTCCACCACCTCGTTGGCGCGTTCGCCGCAGGCGGCCACAATGATCAGGTCCGCCTCGGCGTTTTGCGAAATGCTGTGCTGAAGCACGGTCTTGCCTGTTCCAAAGGGTCCGGGAGTGAAGCCTGTGCCGCCCTCGGCGATGGGGTTGAGCGTGTCGATCGTGCGCACGCCGGTTTCCATCATTTTGAAGGGACGCGGCTTGGATTGAAAAGCTTTGATGGGCAGTTTCACCGGCCAATATTGAATCATATTGATGGCCAGGTCTTTGCCCTCGGCGTCGGTGAGGGTGGCGATGGTGTCTGTGATCTTGTATTCGCCTTTTGCCGCAACGCTTTTGAGGGTGAATTTGCCTTCCAGTTTGAAGGGAACCATAATCTTGTGGTTGATCCAGTTTTCCTGCACCGCGCCCAGCCAGTCGCCGGCAATCACTTCGTCGCCGGCTTTGACCAGCGGCTCGAATTCCCAAACGCTGTCCTCATCGAGGGGGTCGGTATATTCGCCCCGGGTGAGGAACATTCCCTTCATCTTGTTCAGGTCGTCCTGGAGTCCGTCATAGTTTTTGGAAAGCATACCCGGTCCCAGCTTCACTTCCAGCATGTGGTCGGTGAATTCCACCGTGTAGCCGGGCCTCAGGCCTCGCGTACTTTCAAACACCTGCGTAAAGGCTATGTTGCCGGTCACCTTGATCACTTCGGCCATCAGTTTGGTGCCCTGCAGGTCGATGTAGCAAATCTCGTTTTGGGAGACCGGACCGTCCACTTCCACCTGAACCAGGTTGCTGATTATTCCTTTAACAATACCTTTGGTCATACGTTTAACCTTCTATGATTTTCTTATCGATTTTACTTTAAAGATGGGTGGAAACGAGAAACTCCCCGAAAGGCTGTCCATCGTATCGTGAAACACTTCCTTGCCATAGCCGGGATCCAGAGTCAGCCAACGTTCCAGGATGCACAGTTGAGCGAAGTAGCCCAGAATGCGGTCCACATTGAAATAGTTGAAAAAGTTGTGATTGTCGATCCATTTCCAGCGGAGGATGTCGTAGCCCCGTTCGCGGTAGAGGATGTTGTTCTGTTCCCAGGTGCGGGAGATACTTTCAAAGAGTTCGTGGCTTTTGCCGAGGCCGAAATCCGCCGCGTTGCTGCGGGAGAGGCTGTCCACCAGTTCTCCGCTTCCCACCAGCCAGCGCGCGAAATCCACCTTGTGCTCGCGTCCGTTGATGGCAGTGGTGATGTTGCTGAAATCCCGGTTGAACTCGAACCACTGGCTCAAAAACTTGTTGCCCAGGCCCGCGCAAAACTCGTAGGTACCGGCCAGAAGTTTGTGCCGTGTGTCCAGATAAGGGGGCATCTCCTCGGCGGAAAAAGCGGCCAGGATGATCTGATGCCAAAACTCCGGATAGACCTTGTAAGCCTTGCCAAGGGGTTCTGACGAGCCGGCAGCTTTGGCTTTCATCTGCTCCAGATAGCCCTTCCAGAAAACTTTCGCGCCTTCCTCCACCGGCCTTCCCTCCTCATCTTTGGCATAGATGATCCGGGCGAGATCGTCCGCGTCCTCGGGCAGGCCGAGCAGTTGAATCAGCCGGAAATCTCCGGCGGTGAGTTGGTTTTTTGCTTCGATCAGAAACTCCGCGATGCTGATCTGACTTTTGGTATCGTCGATGGACAGCGCCGGAAGCCCCGTCACAAAGTAGTAATACTGAGTGCGCATTGAGGACCTATGATTTGAACAGGATTTTATTGCTGCGGGGTCTCAGGAAGGATTTGAACAGGTTCGAAAAATCCTCGTCGGTGAAGCTGAGTTTATAGCTGCCATCGGCGGGGGAGATGGTGAAGCCGTTCTTCATCAGGGGCGAAAAATCCACTTTCAGGCCTTTTCCCGCGCTATCGCTGAGCGAGCTCAGGAAATGCTGTTCCAGCTTGCCGGCCAGGCTTTTGCCGATGCTCACCGTTCCGCCGGATTCTTTCCACGCCGAAACCATTTCGAGGATCATCTTTTTCACGAACTCCGGATCACTTGTGGCTTGTTTGAGTTTGGGATCAAAGGATTCGCTCAGAAGGACTTCCGTGAGCTTTTGCTTCACTGTGTTGAGGGTGTTCTGTGCGGCCGTATCAAGATCGTAAGTGGTATTTTTGGTGATATCCGCAGCCTGTTTTTGGGCCCCGGTCACGGTCTTTTCCGCTTCATCTTTGGCTTTTTGCAGGATGGCTGCGGCTTTGGCGTTGGCTCGAGTTAAAATCGCTTCCGCCTCCACCTTGGCTTTGTCCACGCCCTCGTCATACACTCGCTGTAAAAGGTCTTGCAGCTGGTCGCTCATTATTTCTCCAGTGTAGTTTTAGCTTTTAAGTCAATATTTTAAATCGCTGAAATTTGTCAACGAAAAGTCCTGAATATGAGGGCGGGACTATAAAGAAGCAGGCAGGCACCCACAAAATCCTACCAGCCTGGACTCGTGAAGTCCAAGCAAATGAACAAAAGCTAATCAAGACCGCAGGGAGGGGAGTCAACAAACTCCCCTCTTTTGTTTTGGGTTTTCAAA
>CAXYWN010000123.1:0-5986 GCA_964292625.1 uncultured bacterium | reverse complement strand
ATGGCCAGAATCCGCTGCCGCATCACTTCGACCTTCGGCTGCCCGATGGTATCGCGCAGCGCGATGATCTGGCGGTTCAGATTTGTCTCTCCCACCACGTCGAAATCGATGAGGGTGAAAAACCCGATTCCCGCTCTGGCGAGAGCTTCCGCGGCATAGGAACCCACCCCGCCCAGTCCGATCACACAGACCCTGGCTTCAGTTAGCTTCTGCAGCGCCGTTTCGCCCACCAGCAGAGCGGTTCGGCTGAAAGCGGGATCAATCATGCAGATGCTCCGTCAACGCTTCGTAGGCGGCATTCTGAGCCGCCACAAAATCCGCCCTCGTAACTTGCCCCAGATCACAAGCACGTTTCACCACGCCCACCAGCCTTAAAAGCGGGTTGGGCTCTTCCTGCTCCACGTAATGCCAGGTTATATCAGTCTCCGCGAGGTAACGGCCGCCTGCCACCATCTCTTTCAGCAAAGATATTTTATCCGCTCTCAGGATGCGATCGCTAACGGTAAAAAAGCTGTCCAAAGAGGCCAAAAGTCTGTATCCTTCGATACTGCCGGCATAAGCATGCACCAGATAGCGGAGGGGATAGCTCTTCAAAATCTCGTAAGCACGCTGCTGGTGACCGACGATATGCAAGACCACAGGCAAACGGTGTTTTTCCGCCAGTTCGAGTTGAGCGATGAAGGTCTTTTCTTGCTCCGGTAGCGGAGGTCCGTTGCGGTCAAGGCCGATCTCCCCCACTGCCCAAATCCTGTGTTCAGCACAAAGACCGGCAATGTCGTCCAGACTGAGGTCGCATTCGCCGTAATTGGGATGGATTCCCGCGCTGAAGAGAACCCCTGGATGCTGATGATCCAGATAATACTGAACTTCGGATCCCCTGAGGGCGGATGAGAGAAAACGTGTGATGCCGTATTCCGCGGCTTCGGTAAGCAGGGGCTCCAGCGACAACTTGGAGCTGAGATTGGCCAGATGGCAGTGGGCATCGATAAGGGTCATTTTTGCAGTCATGAAAAAGGTTATTCCTGATATTGGTAGAGTTTCTGATAGCGGGGACAGGTTTCCAGCAGTTCTTCGTGCGTGCCCATGCCCACAATCCTGCCCTGCTCCAAAACCACGATCCGGTCGGCTTTCAGCACGGTGGAAAGGCGATGGGCAATCATTATCACGGTACGGTTTTGGGTAACGTTGTCGATGGCTTTTTGCACCTGTTGCTCGCTTTCGGTGTCCAGCGCGCTGGTGGCCTCGACAAAGATCAGGATAGGTGGGTCGCCGACAATCGCGCGCGCAATGCAGAGGCGCTGTTTCTGGCCGCCGGAGAGGTTGGCCCCCTTGGTTTGCAGCACTTCGTCGTACTGGTTGGGGAATTCCTCAATAAATTCCTTCGCATAGGCAATTCTGGCGGCGTTCCGGATCTGCTCGTCGGAAAGCTCTTCCAAAGCGCCATACGCGATGTTTTCCCTGATGGAGCGGGTGAAGAGAATGCTGTCCTGAGTGACCACCCCAAAGAGGCGGCGCAGATGGGAAAGCCGGATCTGGCGGATATCTGTGCCATCAATGCGGATGGCGCCGGAGCGAACGTCATACATACGGTTAAAGAGGTTGGCCAGGGTGGTTTTTCCGCCGCCGCTGGTGCCGACAATTGCGACCTTCTCGCCCTTGCGTATCTTCAGGCTTAGGTCCTGCAGGACGGGTTTGCGCTCCCGGTAATAAAAGCTCACGTGGTCAAACTCGATTTCAGAGCTGAAGCCGTCTTTCGCAACGGCGTCAGGCGCGTCCTGCACCGTTATTTCGTGGTTCAAAACGAAGAACACCCGGGTGAGAGAAACCATGGCTTTCTTGATGTCGGAATAGATCTGGGTAAGGTTTTTCATCGGGTGGAGCAAGGAAAAGATGGCGAAGAGGAAGGCGGTGAAATCGCCCAAAGAAAAGCCGGAACCGGGAGCCAGAATCATCTTCCCACCCAGGATGATCACGATCACTCCGGTGAAAACGGTGTTCAGCTCAGAGAGCGGAACGCCCAGCGACGAGTAGTACTGGGCTTTTTTCCAAAACTTCACATAATCCGCGTTGACCCGGCTGAAATCACGGTGCTCAGATTTCTCACGACGGAAAGCCTTCACGATCTTCATGCTGTTCAGGGCTTCTTCCACCGCTGAAAACATTGCCGAGAGATGCGACTGAATACGCTGGGAATTCTTTTTGATTTGCTTGCCCAGCCAGCCCACGAACAAAGTGAAGAAAGGTATTACCAGCAGGCCATAGAGAAACAGCCTGGGGCTGAGGAGCAGAGCGATGCGCATATAAACGAGGATGGTGACGATATCCAGGATTCCTTCCAGGATCGATTTGATGAAGCTTTCGCTCACGATCTCCGCGTCGTTCACCATCCGCACCATCGCATCGCCAATCCGGCTCTGGTTGAAGAATTCCAGAGATTGTGCCATATAACTGGCAAACATCGCTTCCCGCAGATCGCGGATGGTGTTGCCGCGCAGCTTCACAAAGAGCACCCGCTGCAGGTAATAAAAGACGTTTTTCAGCAAGATAACAGCCACAACCAAGATGCAGAGGGCGTAGAGCAGGACCAGCGAATCGGTGCCCAGCATTATCGCCTGGACGTCTTTCCACAGGGGGGCCAAACCGTTCAGACTCCGAATCTGGAAGAGGCCACCGGCGCTTTGCCAAAATGAGTTCCAGGCCGTGCCCAACGCGCCGAAAAAGCCGTTCATGTCTGAGTAGATGGGCTTTCCGCCACTTGGTTTGAAGACAAAATCGAAGAGGGGGATCACCAGGGTAATACTGATTCCGCTAAACAGCGCGTAAAGCAGCGACGCCAAGAATCCGGTGACCAGGAGGGGCCAAAACCGGAACATGATCGCGTAAATTTGGCGCAGGTCTTTCCAAGCGCCTGCTTTGCTTTTCTTTCCGCTGTCCATTATTGCGCAATAAAAAAAAGCCAGCGAATGCTGGCAAGGGAAAAGATGGCACGCCCTAAGGGATTCGAACCCCCAACCTTCTGATCCGTAGTCAGATGCTCTATCCAGTTGAACTAAGGGCGCGCATTGATTCCAAAAACCAATGAGCTAAGTTTCTGTCAAGAACAATATCCGGCAAAGCGTAGGTCAAAGATATTGCTTGACTTATAAACTGCGATCCAAGTATATAGAAGAAAAACTTTTGGGAGTATTGACAATGAAACTTAGATATTTTGGCCATTCCGCCTTTTCCCTGGTCAGCGCTTCCGGCCACAGCGTTCTGATCGATCCCTATCTGGATGAAAATCCCCTATCGCCAGTCAAGTCCGCTGCCGTGGAGGCCGAATTCATCATTCCGACCCACGCCCACGGCGATCATCTGGGCGATTCCTTCAAAATCGCCAAACGCTGCGGCTCGCTCTTCATCTGCGTTGCGGAGCTGGCTGGATACGTTTCTGCCAAAGGCTTCAATGCGCACGCGATGCAAATCGGCGGCGCTTACGATTTCCCTTTTGGCCGGGTGAAATTCACCCAAGCCCTGCACGGCAGCCAAACTCCGGACGGACAATACGCCGGACTCGCGGCTGGCGTCCTGATCTGGATGGACGGGGTTTGCATTTACCACGCCGGCGATACAGGCCTCTTTTACGATATGAAGCTAATCGGAGAGATGAACAAAGTGGATTACTTTCTGGTGCCGATCGGCGGCAACTACACCATGGGAATCGAAGATGCCTTGAACGCTGTGGAATTCGTAAACCCACGCGTTGTGACGCCGATACACTTCAACACCTGGCCGGTCATAAACGCGGACCCGGAGATTTTCGCCGAAAAAGTC
The DNA here is from genome assembly GCA_964292625.1 of uncultured bacterium. GTDB lineage: Bacteria > Cloacimonadota > Cloacimonadia > Cloacimonadales > Cloacimonadaceae > Syntrophosphaera. The sequence continues at coordinate 2,173 of CAXYWN010000123.1, read as the reverse complement.
CGATCGATGGACAAGATCTGCCAAATCCTCAAACCTGGCGAGGAAATCCAAGCCAGAACTACAGCTTAATTACCAGAGAGCGGTAATGCCTTATTTCTTGAGCACTTTCATCGCCGCGGCGTAGTTCGGCTCCTGGGTGATGTCCTCCACCAGTTCGCGGTAAACCACCTTTCCGGCAGCATCGATGATTATCACCGCTCTGGCCAGCAATCCGGCCATCGGTCCGTCGATTTGCTCCAGACCATAAGCTGCGCCGAAATCGCGGTTGCGCAGTTCAGAAAGGGTGATCACTTTGTCGATACCTTCAGCGCCGCAGAATCTGCCCAAAGCAAAAGGCAAGTCGCGTGAAACACCGAGGATTACAGCGTTTTTGACCTTGGCGGCCTCAGCGTTGAAAGTGCGAACGCTCGTGGCGCAGACGCCGGTATCCACACTGGGAAAGACGTTTAGCAGGATCTTCTTGCCTTTGTAATCTTCGAGGGTCTTGTCCGAAAGATCGTTGGCGGTTAGTATGAAGTCCTTGGCCTTGCTTCCCAAGCGGGGCAGCGGACCGGAGGTGTTAACGGGGGTTCCTTTGAATTTGGTCTTAGCCATTATATCATCCTTGTATTCTTTTTAAGTTAATATAAACGCCAGCGCAGCAAAGGCAAGTTCTATCCACTTTAGGGCCTAAAAACAAAAATCCGGTGCTACCCGCCCAATCTGAGCAGGAGCACCGGAAAGAATCAATCGAGTTTGGCTTAGAAGAAGAAGAGCTTCACGAAGATCGCGATCAGGAGGGCTGAATTGATCGCCGCCCAGATCATAAACTGGGTTTTGAAGGCTTTGATTTCTTCACGGTTGATCAGGGCCTTCTTTTCCACTTTCACGATCAGGTTTTCGATGGTCGCGAGTTTTTCTTCTGTCTCGTCAAAATTCTTGATATTGCTATTATGGGAAAGGTCCCGCTTGAAATGGCGCACCAGCTCAAATGCCACAGGGATGAAAGCGGGCAAAATCTTTCTAAATGTCAATCCGGCCATGTGGAGCTCCTTGTTAGAATTTATAGCCAAGGTTCCCGTAGAGGGTACCGGGCAGGACCGCGTGGGTGGAATAGGTCAGATCAAGCTCGATGCCTTTCACGTTCAAACCGATGCCGGCGTTCCAGGTCGCGGGATTTGAATGGACGCCGAAACGTACAGCCAGGGGCTCGAAGATGCGGTATTCAACGCCGCCCATGAATTCGGTTTCCTTGGCGAAATCTTTTTTCACTTCCAGGGTGGTGATCACGTTTTCATAGGGGATGTAGGAAATTCCCAGGGCCAGTTTGCTGGGCAGGGGATGTTGGTTGGTATCGCCCATCACTGCCTGGTTGAGGTTGCTAACGCTGAAACCCAGCTTGGTGCGGCCATGCAGAAAAGCAGTGGCGCCAAAATCGATTCCAATCGCGTCGTCAGTCTCTTCATCGATGAATTGCAGACGATAGTAGTTCACGCTGTAGCCAACGCTGATCTGGGAATGGATGTCTTGCTGCAGATTGAAGGCGTGGCCAGCGGTCCAGACCTGTTCGCTCATCAGCGTCTCTTCTTCAAAAGCGACGTCGAAGAGCCTGGCTCCAAAGGCCAGAGTTCCCAGTTTTTTGGGCAGTTGGAAACCCAGCGCGGCAGTTTTATACTCGGAGAAAGGTTTGCCATAAAGCTGACTGAAGCCGACCTGGGCTTCCAGCTTGACGTTGGTGAGTCCTGCGGGGTTGAAATAAAGCGCGTTCACGTCATCCGCCACGCCGGTGTAAGCTCCGCCCATGGCGCGAGCCCTGGCCGAAGGTATGTAATCATCGAACACAGCCAGCAGCAAGGCTGCCTGGATCAAAATGAGGGTGATGAATATAATCTTTTTCATAATATTAACTCCCTGAGCTTATTTCAGTGCGGATTTGATGACCATCGGCTGCACAGTGCTTTCTTTGATGCCGGTGCTGCGTTCGATCAATTCCAGGTGACAATAGTAAAGGCCGATGGGCAAGCGGTTCGTCATGGAGTCGCGGCCGTCCCACTGGAAAGTTTCAATGCCCAGGGCGTTGCTGATATTGCGGTTCACGGGGGTATGTACCAAGCGGCCTTGAGCGTCGTAGATGCGCACAATCGCCTTAACGTTGATCCCCGTGACTGAGGTTTTGCAGCCGTACTCGATGGTG
>CAXYWN010000122.1:0-6053 GCA_964292625.1 uncultured bacterium | reverse complement strand
CAAGCTATCCCTGCTGCTGTTTATTGCTTTGGCGGGACCGCTATGCCACGCTCAGACGACTTTTACCAACACAGCGTTTTATCCGGACGTACGAAGTCAACTCACCTCAAGCTTCCTGGCGGATAACGAGACCTACAACTTGCGCGAACCGCTGATTCTGGGCCCCGGTGCACACGCTCCGTTTGAAAGCTGGGAAGCAATCAAATCCTCCCTGCTGGAGTTATTCTTGCCAGGGGACTATAAAAAATCCCTGCTGCAATATTCCCATACCGATTCCAGCCTGACCTATGCGCTGGAGGCGAACATTTTCACCGGCTGGGACCAGCGTTGGGATCCTGATGGCACCTACGGACTGAACCCACTGGGTCTGAGGGTTAACTCCAGTTTTAACGACGTCTTCCGGGCCCGCGCAGTGTTTTGGAATGGACAGTTTTACGGCGATCTGGCCGCCGCGAGCCATTCGCCGCTGATCGACGGAGGCAACGCCACCGTCAACACCGGCACTTTTATGGACAACATCAACGGCGAGCTCAGCTACAGCGATAAGCACCTCAGCGTTGCCCTGGGCAGAGGCAGATTTCAGATCGGCAATTCCTTATCCGGTTCGATAGTACTTTCCGACCGGGTCAATGAATACGACTATGCCCTGCTGGAAGAAAGAGTCGGCCAGTTCAGCTTTTCTTTCATGCACGCATCCCTGCGGGCGGATACCCTCGTTGCGGGTTCTTTCCCCGCCAAATACGCCGCCGTCCATCAAATCACCTGGCAGCCAAGACCCTCGCTGGATCTGTTTTACGGCGAGACCGTGATCTACGGCACCCGCCTGGACCTCAGCTATCTTCTGCCGGCCAATTACTGGCGGGTAGGCAAATACAAGATCAGAGACGCCGATAACCTGAACCTCTACGGAGGTTTGAATTTCAGGCCGGCAAAGGACCTCACCATTTATGCCACAGCTCTTCTGGACGAACTGAACGTGCGCAGAATCCTGAGTAATTGGTGGGGCAACAAATATGCTATCCAGACAGGAGCAGCCTGGAATATCCCCAGATTTTTCCAAAGCGATAATCCGCGCTTGGGGATCGAGTTCACTGCTGTCCGACCCTGGACCTACACCCATTACACCAATGTTGCCATGTTTTCCCAGGAAAACCGGCCCCTGGGCTATCCCAAAGGAGCGAATCTGCTCGATGTTACAGCTGAGCTGAATGTTCCTCTACCTGGTAAACTACGCTGGGACAGCCAGTTTTCCTGCACCTGGCAAGGCAGCGAGGGCAGCGATTGGCGCCTGAATTTCCGGGAAGAGTTCCCTGTTGATATCATCGAAACGGCACAAGCTTACTGGCTGGAAGGCGATCTCAGCGTCACTCCGGTCTGGCAAAACACCCTTCGCATCGGAATCATGGCCCACCACAGTTTCATTTTGGGACACCGCTCCCAGTTCGGAACTGATCCCAGCCACGCGCTCTTCGCCGGTTGGCAGGCTTCACTGTAAAGGAGAATCAAATGCCCATAGTTGACCGTCTGGAATATCCCAAAAAATACAAACTCAAAAGCAGCCTCTTGCTGCTGGTCATCCTGGTTGCCCTTGGCTCGATTGTCTATCTGCGGCTGAGCAACGAAGCCCGCTCCAAACGCATAGTGGTGCACAATGTAGGCTTTGACGAATATGACCGCAACTTTATCCGCGTCAACTATGAGATAGAGAACAAAGGCAACAAGGCCGAGCAGATCGACCTGCTTGTGAAAGTCTTTGACGGCGGAGGCGAAGAGATCGCCAGCATTTTGTTCAGAACCGCGATCAAAGCCCAAACCCGCGAATATCAAGGGAAATACATCGATAAACTTTATCGCCCCCTACAGGATGGAGAAAAGCCTCATAAGGTGACCATCGAACTCCGCCAACGAGGCCTCCTGAACTACTAATCCGAACGAAACGCGCGGAATAGTTTACGCCCGGCAAGCCCAAGCCGGAATCGAATCCCTCTTGACACAATAGCGCCCTCCAAACAATTCGCCTCAAATCGAAAATATCAACTGGATAAAAATCCCTCTATGCGCTTACAAAATCTGAGCCCGGTGGAGCGGAGAACCGCCATTTTATTGGTCGCGGCAGCTCTGTTCAACGGCTTTATCCTGTCACTCAGCCAGACGCAGGACATTATCGCCCGCAAGGCTCTGCACGCCAAGGATTGGCAGCTGATGCTGATGACCATGATCTGGCCCGTGGCGAACTTTTTCTCGGTCTGGTGGGCCCGGGTATTTGAGCGCAGTAGCCACAAACAACGATATTTCCTGATCGCCGGCATCATCGGGCGGCTTACTCTGATCTATGCCATCTGGCTGGTCACCATGAACGAATATCTGGTGCTGCTGGGCCTGCTTTTTGCCTCCAATTCCCTGATCGTGCCTGCCCAGAACAGCATTTATCAACGCAACATCAATCCCCGCCGCCGGGCCAGAGTTTTCGGCATTGTCCAAAGCGTGGGAATCGCGGTTTCTGTTGTGCTGACCTTTTTTGCCGGAAGGCTGCTCGACATCCGGGAGGAAAGTTTCCGCTGGATCCTGATGGCAACCGGTATTGCCGGATTTATCAGCGCAGCCGTCCTGGCCATGATCCGCATCCAGGAACCCCTCGGAAAACGTGATCGCCAACGGCCGGACTGGAAAACTGTGCTGCTTGAGCCGATCTCCGGGACCTTTAGCCTGCTGAAAGAAAACAAGGCTTTCGCCGCCTTTGAGCGCAGCTTTTCCATCTACGGCATGGGCTTCATCATGATGCAGCCAATCATCCCTCTCTATCTGGTGGACAAGCTGCAACTCACCTACACCACAAATTTCCTGGCGAAGGGCATCGTCTCCCAACTTGGCATGCTGCTGCTATCGCCATATATCGGCAAACTTCACGACCGGATGCACCCCTTCCGCTTCATGGCCGCGGCGTTCGGACTTCTGATGTTCTTTCCCTTGCTGTTTGTAGCCTCCTCTCTGGTTCAAGGCGAGTCAGTATTGCCCGTGGTAATCGTATTTTTGGCCTATCTAATCTTCGGAATTGCCATGGCGGGAGTGAACATAACCTGGAACATGGGCTCCATCTACTTTGCCGGCGATGCGGACGCTTCCATATACCAAAGCGTGCATGTGACCATGACGGGCATCCGCGGGCTGATCGCCCCGGTGCTGGGATATGTGGTGTACAGGGTTTTCAGCCTCACGATGGTCTTCGTGGTTGCGGCGGGCTTTTTCCTGGCTGCGGCGTTGGTAAGTTTCAGAGACTATCGCAGATGGAAGAATTCCAACCCTGTAATCGTACCCGGACTTTGATTTTATGTCCACCTCAAGGGTTTTGAATCGCTTTCAGAAACCGCAAAAGACAGGCATCTTCCCTCTTCCGCAGCCGCGTTATGATATGAGTTTCAAACAGTTCGGGAACGCCGCCCGGCTTTTTTTTCTTGACACAATCCTAAGCTTATAATTTAGAGTGTCTTATTAAATGCATTCCCTCGCTTTGGCGAATCAAAGCTTATAATATAAAGGAGAAAAAACATGACGAAAGCTGATCTGGTAAAGATGATTTCAGAGAATACTGGTATCATCCGCAAAGACGTTGCAGTAGTGGTTGATTCCATGCTGCAGTCGATCAAAGACAGTCTGGGAAAAGGTCACCACATCGAAATCCGCGGTTTTGGCACTTTCCGCCTCAAAACCCGTAAACCTCGCATGGGCCGCAATCCCAAAACTGAAGAGAAAGTACCGGTGCCGGCAAGGACCGTTCCTACTTTCAAATTTTCCCGAGAATTCAAGAACTCGGTTATCGATCTCAAAATCAAAGAGTAGAGTGAACTGAAATGCCTTGCGGAAAAAAGAAAAAACGACATAAAATCGCTACTCATAAACGGAAAAAGCGCCTGCGCAAGAATCGCCATAAAAAGAATAAATAGATTCCAGCCACCCTTCGGGGTGGCTTTTTTGGCTTTGCAATGAACATCGAACGAGAAGACTTCGATCTGGACCTCCGCCAGCTGATCCGCGATACCCTTCGCGCCACCCTGGAAGGGGATTTCTCCGCCCATCCGGATTACCCTTATTTCTTCACCCGAACTTTCTACGATATGTTCACCGAGGTTGACGGACTCCCCCTCTTTCCCCAGCAAATACCCGAGATATTTTTACAGTGGGCTGGCCTGGAGATAGACACAGAAATCAGCCGGGAAGACATTCTGGTGCTGGACCTTGAGACAACAGGCTTGAGACGCGGCCAGACCATAGCCTTCATGATTGGCCTGGGATACTATGAGCAGGGGCGCTACGTGGTCGAGCAGCTTTTCCTGCCCGAACCGGAAGCCGAAGCAAGTTCTTTTGACCGGCTGAGCGAATTGCTGGAACAGAAGTCTGTATTGATCACCTTCAACGGCAAAACCTTCGATATCCCCATCTTGGAATCCCGCCTGCTTTACAACCAAATCTGGCTGGACCTGCGTTCCAAAATTCACATCGACCTGCTCCATCTTGCCCGCCGTCTCTGGAAAAACAAGATTCCTTCCTGCGCCCTGGAAACCATAGAATTTTATATCCTGGGCTATCTCCGCGAAAAAGAGTTGGACATCGACGGCGGCCTCATACCTCAAACCTATTTCCAATTCCTGATCGGCGGCGATGCGGAGCTGATGCGCCGGGTATTCATCCACAACCAGTTCGACATCCTCCACACGGCGGCGCTCTTCACCCTGATCTGCGATTCCGTCGCTTACCCGCCCGCCCACGGATTTGACCACCGCATAGACTATCACGCCCTCGCCAAACTCTATCTCAGCCAGGGTAACCGCGAAACCGCCCGCGCCATTCTCATCGACCTGCTCGCCCAAAATATCCTTAGCGGAGACATCGCCTGCGAGCTTGGCCTAATCAATAAAAAAGAGGGCGACCGAGATGCAGCTGAGACCTGTTTTGCCCTTGCCTCCCAACTTGATCATCCCGCTGGGATGCTGGAGCTTGCGAAGCTGCTGGAAAAACGCAAAGAGTACGACACCGCCCTTGACCTCGCGCAAAAACTTCTGCGTTGGCATCTCTCCCGGCCCATGATCCACGCCAAACGGGTGTCGGAACTGGAAAAGCGGGTATTGCGTCTGCGTAAGAAACTCGGCCTTCAGGCCATCTGACCCTCAAGAGACTCCTGCGGCAATAAAATCTCGACTATCGCCTGCTTCGATTTCAGAGTCGCTCCCCCTTCCGGCCATCACCGCTAGCCCGGTTCATGTGCCTGTTTTGAAAGTAATTGAATTTTAATACTTTACAAAATCGCCCTTGCTGAGAAACTGCGCTCATAATCTAATTAAAGGAATCCCCACTTGTTAAATTTCACTGATTTCAGCCTTCCCGAGCCACTTCTAAGAGCGGCTACCGAACTTAATTACATCACTCCGACTCCCATTCAAGAAAAGACCATACCCTGGCTTCTGGAAAACGACGGCGACCTCATCGCCATTGCCCAAACAGGAACCGGCAAAACTGCCGCGTTCGGCTTTCCCATCCTCAGCCAGACAGATATAGAAAAACACTGGGTGCAAACCCTGATCCTCTGTCCCACCCGCGAACTCTGCCTGCAAATCACTGCCGATTTTGCCGATTATTCGCGCTTTATGCCGCGCATCAAGACCACCGCAGTCTATGGAGGCTCCTCCATTATGAAGCAAAAAGACGCCCTCAGAGCCGGCGTCCATGTTGTGGTGGGAACCCCCGGCAGGGTGCTGGACATGATCAAGCAAGGCGTCCTCAAGATAGAGCAGGTATCGCGTCTGGTGCTGGATGAAGCCGATGAAATGCTCAATATGGGTTTCAAGGATGACCTCTTTGAAATAATGAGCCACACTCCCTCGGAAAAGCAGATCCTGCTCTTCTCCGCCACCACTTCCGGCGAGGTCACCAAACTGGCCAACACTTTCCTGCGTGAGCCCCAGCGCATCAGCGTGGGCAACGAACGCCAGGGCGCGGATAATATCGAACACTTTTTGTACAGAGTTCACGCCCGGGATAAGTATCTCGCCCTCAAACGC
>CAXYWN010000121.1:0-6062 GCA_964292625.1 uncultured bacterium | reverse complement strand
GAGACGAAAACGGCGCTCCCTGTCCCAACGGCATCTATTTCGTGAGGTTATACGCTGGAGAAAGACAGCTTTCCAGCGCCAAGGTAACGCTGATCAGATAAATCGTGAAAAATGGGTGACCACAGGCCCGGGGCAGCTTGTCTCTTCAGGAAAGTCAATTGCTGATCGGCTGGATTCCGGGCCTGACCACCCCCATTGGGGATCTGTAATCCGGGAATGACACTCCTTGGCTTGGCGAAAGAGTAATGAAGGGCTCTACTATTCAGTAATAGAAACACACCCGCCGGAAATTTCAATTGACAAGAGCGCTGAACCTGCGACAAGGGGATCATGAAATATATTCTGAGGAAAAAACACATCCTGAGTCTGGCCCTGGTTCTGGCCGCGCTACTATTTATCAACTTCCTGCCCGGCAAAGAACTCACCGGAAAAGTGATCTCTGTTCAGGACGGCGACACCATCACCATTTTACAGGGCAAAACCTCCTACAAGATACGTTTGCAGGGCATCGACTGCCCCGAGAAAAGCCAGGCTTTCGGCAATGTGGCCAAGCAATTCACGTCGGATCTTGTGTTCGGAAAAACGGTCCGGGTGAAGTATGACGAACTTGACCATTACAAACGCTACCTGGGCGAGGTATTCGTCGGCAAAGTGAATCTGAACAAAGAACTGCTGAAAGCCGGCCTCGCATGGCATTACAAGCAATACAGCAAGGATCCTGTTTTGGCGGCCCTGGAGATCAAAGCCAGAGCGGCGAAAACGGGACTTTGGTCCGATCCTTGGGCTATTCCTCCCTGGGAGTTCAGGCGACAGAGGCGAAAAAAACCTTGACGCAGCCGGCACTTGTGGCAAACTGTTTCAAACTTGATTTTTGTGAGCGCCTGGCAGCTAAAACCCTCAGGCTCATTATGATAAAAGATATACAAGGAGACCCGATCCATGACTAAAGTTCCCTGTTTCCTGGACGCGGATCTGCACGGCAAGATCGTGCTGGTGCGCATGGACCACAACGTTGTGAAAAAAGGCAGGATCAAGGACCCCATGCGGATTGAAGCGACGATCCCCACCCTGCTCCACATCTTCAAAAAAGGCGGCCGGCCAATCCTGATGACCCACGTCGGCAGGCCTTACGATAAGAAGACCGGTGTCATCACCATTTCCGAAGATGAGGCTGTGGATCCGATTGTCAAATACCTGGAGGATAAACTTCAATTGCGCGGGATCATCCCCGCCTGCCAGGCATCGGGACCCGAGGGAATTGAGGATTTGGCCCCCATAGGAGCCGCGGTGCAGGCTATGCGGGACAGACAGGCGGATTTTGTCTATCTGCCCAATACCCGCTGGTTCAAGGGCGAGGAAACGAAGAACGAAGCTTCAGATGAACTGGCCCAAAAACTCGCCTCTTACGCGGATTTATTCATCAATGACGCTTTTGGCTCATGGCAGCCCCACGCCTCCACCTACAACATCACGAAGTTTTTACCGTCATACGCCGGACTGCTGATGCTGAAAGAGATCGCCAACCTTCAGAAGGTCTTCGAGCCCAGCCGTCCTCTGGTTTCCGTGGTGGCTGGTTCCAAATTCGACACCAAGATCGGGCCGCTTTCCTCGCTGATCCGCCTCAGGGACAAACTCGTGTTGGGCGGAGTGCTTTACAACGCCTATCTGGCCGTGAAATATCAGCTTGGCATCAAAGGACTGGAACCCGCAGACCTCGAAATGGCCGCCAAATTCCTGCAAGACGCGGCACCCTATCTGGACCGGATTGTGGAATTGCCCTATATCATCGAATCAGACAGCTTTGAGAGCGCTGAGCATTGGCGAGTTCACAAGATTTCAGACCTAAAGCTCGGCACCCAACTCAATTATGTCCTGGATATAGCGCCGGAATCCTTTGCGGATGAGGCTGTGCAAGCTGTCTTTAGCGGCGCCTCCACCTTCTTTGTCAACGCCGTGATGGGCTACACAGCTCTCTTCACGGAAGGCACCAAAGCGATGTACGCGCTGATCGACGGTTGTGCCAAGGCCCAAAAACTCTTTGGCGGCGGGGATACAATCCAGGATTTCCGCGCGCTGCTACCCGGCATCTTTGCCAAAGCGGTCAACGACCCCAATTATTATTTCTTTACCGGCGGCGGAGCAGTCCTGGACGCCATCGTGAGCGGCTCGCCCTATGGCATGAAGCCGGTGCAGGCCCTGATCAAAGAATCTTAAACTTATGGAGAGAGAAGTGAAAATCCATGACCTAAAACTTGAAGAAGAATTTCCGATCCCCAGCCTGGAAGAATGGAAACAGGCCGTGATCGCAAGCCTTAAGGGCGCCGATTTCGACAAGGTGATGCACAGCAAAACCTACGAAGGCATCACCCTGAATCCGATCTACACCAAGGCCGACACCCGTGATTTACCTTTCACGGACAGCCTGCCGGGAAGCGCTCCCTATCTGCGGGGCAACGATCCCCAACGTTTTATTGATCAAGGTTGGCTGATCGCGCAGAATCACGTGGAAAGTGATCTGAGCGTCCTTAATAAGCAGCTGCTGGAAGAGTTGCAGGTGGGGCTGAACGCTGTGAATATAGCCCTGAGCCACGACGACGATCTGAACGGGGCCTCCCTGAAAACCATTGAAGACTGGCGCCAGGCGTTGGATGGGATAGATCTGCTGGCCGCGCCGCTGTTTCTGCAGCTCGATGTCACGGATGGTGAGATTTTGCCGCTGCTGGAACAATACTGCGCGGAACGTGGCTTTGATCTGAAAGCGCTAAGCGCCGGGGTGGGTTTTGACCCCAGTTCAGAGCTCGCCCGCAAGGGTTATCTGGGCCTACCTTTGGAAGCAACTTGGAAGCGGGTTTTGGATAGCGTCAACTGGGCTCTGCAAAAAGCCCCCGGAGTTCGCTGTATTTCGATCGACGGCGGTGTTTACGAGGCCGCAGGAGCCTCCTCGGTGCAGGAGCTGGGTTTTGTTCTATCCACCGCGGCGGGCTATCTTCAGGGCCTCACAGAGGCAGGTCTGACGGTCGATCAGGTGGCGCCGCTGTTTCAAGTTAAACTGGCTCTGGGCTCAAATTTCTTTATGGAGATCGCCAAAGTCCGCGCCTTTCGCCTGCTCTGGGCGGAGTTGATCAAAGCTTTCGGCGGAAACGATGCGAAGATCTGGATTCACGGACGTACCGCGAGATTCAACAAGAGCGCCTACGATATCTATGTAAATATGCTGCGTACTGCAACGGAAGGCTTTTCCGGCGTGATCGGCGGCGTGGACAGCCTGGAGATTGGCGGTTTCAACCAGCTGGTTGCCAAGCCGGACGAATTTGTCCGCCGTGTGGCGCGAAATCAACAGATTATTCTCAAAGAAGAAGCACATTTTGGCAAAGTGATGGATCCGGCCGGCGGCTGTTACTACGTTGAATCCCTTACCTCCGAACTGGCCACAAGGGGCTGGAAACTGATGCAAGAGCTGGAAAGCACCGGCGGAATGATCCACTCTCTGCGTTCTGGCAAGGTCCATGATCTGATCGAACCCATCGCCAAGGCGAGGGTTGAAGCCGTGAGCAAACGCCGTGACATTTTTGTGGGCGTGAACATCCATGCCGATCTGAAAGCGGCGATCCCAGAACTTTTACCCATCCCAGTGAATCCGAATCCTGTCAAGGCGGTAAGTTTGGTCAAGGGTCCGCTTCCGCAGGTTCGGGCGGTGGAAGCTTTGGAAAAGTTGCGTTCCCAGATAGTTCGCTCGAAGGGTAACAGGAAGATAATTATGCTGAATATGGGCCCACTGGCCGAATATAAAGCCAGGGCAGATTTTGCCCTTGGTTTCTTCCAGGTGGGTGGATTTGAAGTGATTTGCACAGAAGGGTTCAGCGATGTGGCGGAGGCTGTGAAAGCGGCCCAGGCATCCGGCGCCAAAGCTTTCTGCCTTTGCTCCACAGACGATAATTATCAGCGTCTGGTTCCCGAAGTTTGCCAGGCTTTGCCAAACTTGGTCAGCATTCTGGCAGGTTATCCCGCCGATAAGGTGGAGCAATACAAAGAACAGGGTATGGATGTCTTTATCCATCTGCGGGCGGACTCCTGCGCCACCCTGCGAGACCTGGCCATCAGAATGGAGGTGATAGGATGAATCCCGATCTTGGCAAAATAAATCCCACGTTCAGCGCCTCCAAGGCTGAGCGGAAGCTGGAAACACCCGTCTGGAGAACCAACGAGCAAATCGACGTCAAGGCCCTCTATACCAAAGAGGACATCGCGGACGCCAAACATCTGGATTACCTGTCCGGAATCCCGCCCTTCCTGCGCGGGCCCTATCCCTCTATGTTCATTCAGCGGCCCTGGACGATTCGCCAATACGCCGGATTTTCCACCGCCGAAGAAACCAACGCTTTTTACCGGCGCAATCTGGCGATGGGCCAAAAAGGCCTCTCCGTCGCCTTCGACCTGGCCACGCACCGCGGCTATGATTCAGACCATCCGCGCGTGATCGGCGACGTCGGCAAAGCTGGTGTGGCGGTGGACAGCATCCTGGATATGAAGATTCTTTTCGACCATATTCCTCTGGATCAGATGAGCGTTTCTATGACCATGAACGGCGCCGTGATCCCGATCATGGCCTTCTACATCGTGGCCGCTGAAGAGCAGGGCGTGAAGCCCGAACAACTCAACGGCACCATCCAAAACGACATCCTCAAAGAATATATGGTGCGCAATACCTATATCTATCCGCCGGAAGCCTCCATGCGCATCATCGCGGATATTTTCCGCTATACCTCCAAGAATATGCCCAAATTCAACAGCATCAGCATCTCCGGCTATCATATGCACGAAGCCGGCGCCACCGCCGATCTGGAACTGGCCTACACTCTGGCCGACGGATTGGAATATGTGCGCACAGCCGTGAACGTGGGCCTGGACATCGATCTGATCGCCCCCCGGCTCTCATTCTTCTGGGCCGAGGGCCTGAACTACTTTATGGAAGTGGCGAAACTCCGGGCCGCGCGAGTGCTTTGGGCGAAGATCATCAAAGGATTTGGCGCTAAGAACCCCAAGAGCATGGCACTGCGCACCCACTCCCAAACCTCCGGCTGGAGCCTCACCGAGCAGGATCCTTACAACAACGTAATCCGTACCTGCATCGAAGCCCTCGCCGCCACTTTGGGACATACCCAGAGCCTGCACACCAATTCTCTGGATGAGGCGATCGCACTGCCCACGGATTTCAGTGCCCGCATTGCCCGCAACACCCAGCTCTTTCTGCAACACGAGACCTATATAACCAAGGTGATCGATCCATGGGCCGGCTCCTACTATCTGGAATACCTCACGGATGCCCTGATGAACCGGGCATGGGACCACATCATGGAAGTCGAGAAACTGGGTGGAATGGCTAAAGCAATCGAAACCGGACTGCCCAAGATGCGCATCGAGGAAGCCTCCGCGAGACGGCAGGCCCACATCGATTCCGGCGCGGATATGATCGTGGGCGTCAACAAATACCGGCTGGACAAGGAAGACCCGATGGAAATCCTGGAAGTGGACAATTCCGCAGTGCGCGAAGCTCAGGTTGCCCGGCTGAAGAAGCTTCGGGCCGAACGTGACGACGCCAAAGTGAAGGCCAGCCTGGACGCAATCAGCAAGGCGGCGGAGACCCAAACAGGAAATCTGCTGGAGCTTGCGGTGGACGCGGCCCGGGCCAGAGCCTCTTTGGGAGAAATCTCCGACGCGATGGAGAGCGTCTTTGGACGCCACCAGGCCTCTATTAAACTCATCAACAACGTTTATAGCAGCGAGTATGCCAATATGGATGATATCGAACAAGTACGCGCCCTCACGGACAAATTTGCCGACCGTGAAGGCCGCCGGCCCCGCATCCTGGTGGCCAAAATGGGCCAGGATGGTCATGACCGCGGCGCCAAAGTGGTTGCCACCGCCTTTGCGGATATGGGCTTCGACGTGGATATGGGACCGCTTTTCCAGACTCCGGACGAAACTGCCCGGCAGGCGGTGGAAAACGATGTCCACATCATAGGTATGAGTTCTTTGGCCGCGGGTCATAAAACGCTTTTGCC
>CAXYWN010000120.1:0-6073 GCA_964292625.1 uncultured bacterium | reverse complement strand
TGCCGACTACTGTGCTGAAGCCGGTCAGATTTGCCCCGCTGACCAGGATGGTTGGCATACCAGGCTGAATAACGGTACCCATCACGGGAAGATTATAGGTGATCGCGCCATCGCTGGCATGGGAGATGTTGCCGCTAAAGTCTCCGGCTTTGGCTCCGGTCATACGGACCATGATATCCTTGTCAAAACCTGCGGGCACTTTCATGGAGCGAGCGTAGGTCTTTCCGCCATCGAGGGAAAATTCGAACCCTTCCGGCGCGGTGATGTTGATATCGCCAGTGAGGTTGCTGCCTTTGATTCTGTAACTCTGGGGAGCAGAGGGGGTGCCCAGTTCAGTGGAAAAAGCGCCCAAACCAGATGAAACTAAAGTGAGGGTGGGCAGGGCAGCCTCTTTCACTATGCCGGTCACAGGAATACTTGCGTCAGCGGCGCCTTCGCTTTTGTGGCCGATGCTGCCATCGAAGTTGCCGGTTTTGGCGCCGGTGAGGCGTACCCAGATATTGTCGGCAAAAGCAGCTGGAACAACTACTGACTTGGCATAAGTTTTGCCAGCGTCAATGGAAATTTCGAATCCTTCGGGTGCAACTATTTTAACGTCGCCACGCAGGTTTTTACCCTGCAGTTTGTAGCCTTGGGCGTTGGAAGGGGTCCCAACAACAGTGGTAAATGGATTCATAAGGCCCACATACATAATCTCCGGCACTGGCTTTTTGGTTCCGAAATGCAGTCCCAATCCGACGTAGGGAGTGAGGATCGCGTCGTTCATCGATCCGTTTTCGGTGAGGTCAATATTGTCCTGTGTGAAGAGATCGTACTTGACTCCAAGGTCCATGGTGGTGTTCCAGCTGGAGAGAAAGGATATTCCTGCGGCAGCATGCGGCAGGGTAAAATGTCCCCTGAATCCAGGCTGAGTGTTAGGATTGCTGGAAACTCCGGTTTCATCTTTGCTGCCATGGGTGGACCAGCCACCTCCGAGGGCGATAAACGGAGAAATGCGTCTGATAAAAGATTTATCCTTGAAATTGAGAGCGCCAGCTTTGGTGGGGCGCAGCTTCAAATACAGATTGATGCCTTCCAAAGATGAAAAATAAGATTCGGTGGGATCGTCGCCCTGAACTTCGATATTGGCAATCCAGGGACTCACGCCAACTCCCATCCAATCCTTGATAATCCAGGCATCCCAGGCCAGCGCCCAGGCACCCTTCATTTCATCGGTTCCGGTAATATCGTCCAAAGGAATGCCGACACCACCCTCAATTATAAGAGTGCTTTCAAAAGCATGGATTGCCGGCATCAGGGCCAGCAGCAACAATGTAATAAGAACATTTCTCGTAAGTTTACTCATGTTCACCTCTATTTTTAATGTTTCTTGGGCTAATATATACAATATATCCAAGCTTTGTTTATGTGTCAAGAACAAGTTTATGTATTTTTCTTCATTCTGTAGATTATTTTCCACATCGTTGTGCCAATCCCAAATCAATTGATGATCTGGTACCGAAATTGCTTTATTAAACTATGTGTTTTTTTTGTTCCGGCGGAGTGAAAACCTGCCTGTAATGACAATCCAGATAATGAAATAACATAACTGCAAATTCCGGGCGGCAAGCGCCTCCCCGGACTTTAGCATGTTTAATGGAGATACAATGAAAAATATCATCCTCACTTTGTCCCTGCTGCTGGTATTTGCTGCAGGATTTGCGCAGACATATTTGATTAACGAGGGTTTTGAAAGCACCACCTTCCCTCCAACAGGATGGACAAACTCTGCCAGCGGCTGCATCAGGACAATAAATAATCCTAAAACTGGTTCTGCATGTTTAGGCTTTAACGGTTTTAATGATGCAATCTACACCCCACAACTCGCCAATCCAAATCAACTTTCATTCTGGTATAAACGGAGCTCAAATACAACAGCATGCACGCTTAACATTCAAGTATCGACGGATGCTTTGACCTGGAATAGTATCGGCACAATCACTAACGTCTCCACAACTTATCAAGAATTTACATACGATCTATCATCTTATGCTAATATCTATATCCGCATGCTTGATCAAAGGCCAACTGGTTTAGCAGAAAGATATGTTGATGATTTTACAGTTACGGCGGTTACCAGTGCGCCTTCCATTTCTGTAACGCCAAACACACTATCAGATTTCACTTACGTTCATGACAACGGCCCCTCAAATGTGCAATCTTTTGATGTCACCGGCTCGAATCTTACTGCTAACCTATCTGTTTCGGTAACTTCTGATTATGCGATCGCCTCATCTTCTGGCGGTATATACAGTTCATCATTATCTTATACTCCTTCAAGCGGAAGCGTTTCCGCGACGGTTTTCGTGCGTCAGATTGCTGGCTTGGCTGTTGGTGCCGACTATACAGGAACTGTCACCTGTTTCTCAACTCCTGCAGCCGATAAAATAGTTTCCCTAAGCGGCGAAGTAACATCTGCAACTCCACCAGCTGCGCCGGTCGCCACGGCAGCCACAAACGTTGGCAACAACAGCTTCACCGCTAACTGGAGCGCGGTAAGCAACGCACATAGTTATTCCCTGGATGTATATACTTCTACGACAGGTCCTACAACCCTTTCTGAAGGTTTTGAAGGATACAGTACAGCCACTCCGCCTGCAGGATGGACATTATCATCGACCGGTTCTTATATTTTGACTACTGCCGCAAATGCTCATACTGGGACTAATTACGCAGGCATGAATCTTGTTAACGGCTGGGTACGAACTCCGCAAATAACCAATCCCAGCACCTTATCTTTCTGGGTAAGGACTTCAGCTGCAACTGCCAATTTTACAGCCAAAGTACAAACCTCTCCAGATGGATCTAACTGGACTGACCAAGCTACGTACACTGCCACACCTACAGATGCAGGGACTATAACCTCCATATATGCCCAAAACACTGTAAACTTGAACCTTACCGGAAACTATTATATCCGCTGGTTCATCTCCGCTCGTTCCGGCGGAAGTCTGTATATCGACGATGTTTCTGTCGGAAACCCCGCAGAGGGGTATTCCTATATACTTCAAAATCAGGAGATTACGATAGGAACATACTATACTGTGACAGGTCTGGCAGAAAACACCCAATATCACTATCTGGTGCGGGCAGTGAACTCTTTTGGCACCAGCGATAACTCCAACATAATCGACGTGGCAACCACATCCGGTTCCAGCGCCCCCACAATCCAAGCTCGGGACATAATTGGATATCCCGGCAACAGCTCCATCTCGCTGGAATGGACGCCCGGAAACGGAGCTTATCGAATAGTTAAAATCAACACCAGCAACAGCTTCGCCGCTCCTGCCAACGGCAACAGCCCCACCGCCAATACCTTTTACACCGGAGCGGGCGAACAGGTAGTTTTTAACGGTGCCACAGAGGACATTGAAGGCTCACCTTTCGATGGCTGCACTGTCACCAACCTCGCCCCGAATACCGCTTATTGGTTCCGAATCTACGAATACAACGGCAGCGGCATCGATACCAAATACCTTAGCATAACTGCGGCGAATAATCCTAAATCCATTACCACTACTTCTTCCTCTGGAAGTGGATACTACGCAAACATCTCCGGTTATGGAACCACTCTCAAAGGACTGCTCAACAACCTGATCCAGAGCAGTCACACAACCGAGTTTTCCTACGAAGCACTCAAAACGCAAATCCGCTACACCGATGAGGATCCTGCCAACTCCAACAATCTGATTGAGATATACACAGGCTGGAGCGTTCCCAAGAGTTCCTTCGGCAACGGAGGAACAGATTGGAACCGTGAACACACCTGGAGCAAGAGCCACGGCGATTTTGGCGATGTGGCGCCCGCCGGAACCGACCTCCACCACCTCCGACCTTGCGACGTCACAGTCAATTCTGCCAAGAGTAACAAAGACTTTGACGAAGGCGGAAACCCCTACACAGACGCATCTCCGCCTTCAGATTACAGCGGAGTCACCGGCTGCAATCAAACCACCAACACCTGGGAACCCAGAGATGAGGACAAAGGCGATGTGGCACGGATGATTATGTATATGGCGGTGCGTTATGAGGGCGCGGAGACAAACGTTCCTAACCTCGAATTGGTTGACCACGTTTACACAGACGGAAACCAGCATCTTCCCTATTATGGGAAACTGGGCACCCTGCTGCAATGGCACGTACAGGACCCGCCTGATGCCTGGGAAACCCGCCGCAACAATCGTATCGCAGAGCGCCAGGGTAACCGCAACCCATTTATCGACATTCCCGGCTATGCTTCCCGCATCTGGGCGCCCTGCCCGCTTAACAACACAAATATTACTACCACCAGCTTCACCGGCAACTGGAGCGTTCCCATAACAGCCACTAATTATTGGTTGCAGGTCGCCACAGACAGCCTTTTCACGAACATTGTCAGCGGATACAGTAACCACGACGTTGACCTGCTTACCAACAAAAACATTTCCGGCCTCAACGCAGGTGGCACTTATTATTATCGCCTCCGCTCCTATTTTGAGAGTGATTTCAGTATGTGGTCGCCTTATCTGGAAGTGGTTCTACAATCCCCTGTCGTTGAAAGCACAGCCACAATTACTTTGGACGGGGCCAACATCAGGATCACAATCACGCCTGTTGCAGGAGCTGTATCCTACATTGTGTATGGTTCGTCCGATCCCTACGGCACTTATCTGGATATCAGCAACGCCGGTACCTTTGGAACTGAGCCTGAGAACAATGTCTGGACCGTTCCACAAAGCTATTTCCCTGAGAACAGATACTTCTTCAAGGTTTCTGCAGTACGCTGAGTCCGGCTGAAGATGATTTACGGACTGCCAGTGGCGAAAGCTGGCAGTCCTTAAAATGACAGTCAGGCACTCATTCAAGATTTATTGTAATGTAACTACCCCATTATCAGAGAATAATCCACTCAGCCAGAATTGTCTAACGTAGAGTCTGACCGGATATATTCATTGACAAACAAGTCAAGAGCGGAATTGTGGAATTTATAGAGATAAAATCTGGAGTTTTTGATGCAAGCTTTATTTGGTGGCATACTGGCTTTTGAATGGCAACAGGCGGTCATGATCCTGATCGGCCTGGTGCTGATCTGGCTGGCAATCGCAAAGAAATACGAGCCGACTCTGCTCCTGCCGATCGGATTTGGGACGATTCTGACGAACATCCCTCTTTCCTCGGCAGTGGGGGCGCACGGACCGTTGCAGATACTCTTTGACGTTGGGATATCCACCGAACTTTTCCCGCTGTTGATCTTCATCGGCATCGGTGCTATGATCGATTTCTCGCCCCTGCTCAAAAACCCTTCCATGCTGCTCTTCGGAGCGGCCGCTCAGTTGGGAATCTTTGTAACCTTGGCCGTGGCCACCCTGCTTGGTTTCGATCTCAGACAGGCAGGCGCCATCGGCATCATCGGAGCGGCTGACGGACCCACTTCAATCTATGTGGCCAACCGCTTTGCCCGGGACCTTTTGCCGGCAATCTCTGTGGCAGCCTATTCCTATATGGCCTTGGTGCCAATCATCCAACCGCCGGTGATCCGGCTCCTCACCAGCAAAGAAGAACGCAAAATCCGCATGGATTACAACGACGAGGCAGTTCCCAAGATCGTGAAGATCATCTTCCCCATCGCCATCACACTTATCGCCGGGATTTTCGTTCCGGCTTCGGTTTCGCTGATCGGCTTTTTGATGTTTGGCAACCTGATCCGGGAATCCGGTGTGCTGGAGAGCCTTTCCAAAACTGCCCAAACCGAGCTGGGAAACATTGTAACCATCCTCCTGGGCATCACCATTGCTTCCACAATGAAGGGGCCGGATTTCCTGCGGCCTCAAACTCTTTACATCATGCTGCTGGGGATAGTGGCCTTTGTCTTCGATACCGCCGGCGGAGTGCTGTTTGCGAAGCTGCTGAATATGCTGCGCAAGCAAAAGATCAACCCCATGATCGGAGCCTGCGGGATTTCCGCTTTTCCGATGTCTGCCCGAGTGATCCACCAAATGGCGCAGAAAGAAGATCCCTTTAATTTCCTGCTGATGCCCGCCGTAAGCGTTAATGT
>CAXYWN010000119.1:0-6109 GCA_964292625.1 uncultured bacterium | reverse complement strand
GCTGAGATTACATTGTTTGGCGATGCGGCAATTGTGGCCGATCTGCACGAGATTGACAATCTTGCTTCCGTCGCCGATCCTGGTGGGGCCGAGGGTTCCTCTGTCCACCGTGGTATTGGCGCCGATTTCAACCCTGTTGCCGATTATCACGTTGCCCACTTGGGGGATTTTCTGCTGGATTCCTGCCTCCAAAACGAAGCCGAATCCGTCCGCTCCAAGCACCGCGCCGCTGTGGATTATGCAGCCTTCGCCGATGCTGGTGCCGGGATATAGAGTCACCCGCGGATAAAGCCGTGAGCCTTTGCCAATGATACTTTCGGCACCGACTGAGCCATACGCTTCGATGATGGCTCCGCTCTCGATGCGGCAGTTCGCGCCGACGCTGCAATACGCTCCAATGTGGACATCCGTGCCAATATCCGCGCTGGAATCCAGCACCGCGCTGGGGTGGATGCCGGGTAAAGGTTTGTCCGCGGAGTTTTCCTGCCACCAGCTCACCAGTTTAATCATTGCGAAACCGGGCCTGGGATGCGTCAGCAGATTGCGGCCGGGTAATAGCCGCGCCCTATCCTCAGTACAGATGATGAGCCCGGCGCGGGAATCCCGAACCGCCTCGAACAGCCGTTCCTGCTCCCAATAGACCACGCTATCCGCGGCAGCTTCCATGGGATCGGCAACGCTGCGAATCAGCAGTTGGCCGTCGCCCCGGAATTCACCTCCGCAAATAGACGGAATCTCCGCCCCCGAGAGGGCGGAGGCATATTTCTTCATGGCTTGAATTCGGGGAAATCGTCTTTGGGCTCGTCAAATTTGAAGGAATCATCGGACGGAATCTCGTTTTGCATCAAACCTTCTTCGGTGGGCGGGCGGGTTCCTTTGTTCAGTTCCAGCAGTACCTGTTCGGTGAGATCGAGGGCCGGCAAGGCATAGAGGACAGTGCCCATGCTTACGTCGAAGATCATGGTATATTTCTCGTCTTCGGCAGTCGTGACGATCAAGTTGTGGATCTTGAGGGTGAGAGGGTCGATCAGCTCACGGTATCTCTGTTCCGCTCTTCCGCCTTCGCCGAAATACTCTTCGAGGAGGCGTCCGGCCTCGCCTTTCTTGGTGTCGATCTTGGCCTGGGCTTCGCGTTTGGCGGCTTCTGTCTTGGTGAGTTTGTCGATCTCGAAGGTGCCTTCCATCAGTTTGATATCATCATCAAGCTTTTTGATCTGGTTGGTCCAGTTTTGCTTGTCCAGATTGAACAGGCGGGAAATCTCAGCCGCTTCGTTGCTTTCCAGCAGGAGGCGGTCGGTGTTCACGTAGCCCAGTTTGAGTTCGGCGGCAAAGCCGAGCGAGATCAGTCCCAAGCTTAGTATCAGCAGTATGAGTGTCTTTTTCATCTTTTTCTCCATAAATGGTCTAAAAGTCTGTGGTCTATTTCTCGATGGCAAAGGCCACATCGAGCATCTTGACTGCGCGCACGTCGTCCACTCTGCGCACCGGCGTGGTCAGCGGAGCCTCATGTAGTAATTCGGGGTTCTCGCGGCATTCCTGCGCTATTTCTATCATGGCGGCGGCGAAAGCGTCGATGGATTGCATACTTTCGGTCTCGGTGGGCTCGATCATCATCGCTTCGGGAACGATCAGCGGGAAATAAACCGTGGGAGAGTGAAATCCCTTATCCAGCAATCGCTTGGCGATGTCGAGGGTGTTTATCCCATAATCCCTTTTCTGCCAGCTGCTGTCTGCCACAAATTCGTGCATGCAGTATTCCAGATATTGGATATGATAGTGATCTTTGAGCAGCACCATCAGATAGTTGGCGTTGATCACGGCATTTTCGGCCACGCGCCGGATGCCTTCCGCGCCCAGCATCTTGATGTAGATATAGGCACGCAGCAGCACGGCGAAGTTGCCGTAAAAGCTGTGAACCTTGCCGAAGGAGGTTTCCGCGTGACCGTAATCAAAGAAGAAGCCGTCTTCGTTTTTGCCAATCAAGGGGACGGGCAGATAGGGAACCAGCTTTTCCACAACGCCCACCGGACCTGCTCCGGGACCGCCGCCGCCGTGTGGGGTGGAGAAGGTTTTGTGCAGGTTGAAGTGGATGATGTCAAAGCCAATCTTGCCAGGCTGGACGATGCCCATGATGGCGTTGAGGTTGGCTCCGTCCATGTAGATGAGGCCGTCCACGGCGTGGATAACCTTGGCTATTTCTTCCAGCTGGTCTTCAAAGAGGCCCAGCGTGTTGGGATTGGTGAGCATAAAACCGGCGGTGTTTTCGTCCACGATGCTCTTGAGGTGTTCAAGGTCGCAACGTCCGCGGTCATCGGATTTCAGTTCCACCACGTCGTAGCCCACGAGGGCGCAGGTGGCGGGATTGGTGCCGTGCGCGGAATCCGGAATGATGATCTTGGTTTTGTGGAGATTGCCTTTGGCCTTGTGATAGGCTTCCACGATCTTGATGCCGGTGAATTCACCCTGCGCGCCGGCCACTGGCTGCAGTGTCACCTGGTGCATGCCGGAAATCTCGGCGAGGTCTTTCTGCAGCTCGTAGAGTATCTCCAGCGAGCCTTGCAGCGTGGATTCCGGCTGACAGGGATGGATATTGTTGAAACATGAGTGGCGCGCCAAAGCCTCGTGGATCTTGGGATTGTATTTCATCGTGCAGCTTCCCAGGGGGTAGAGGCTTTTTTCGATGAAGTGGTTCTTGCGCGAAAGCTTGATGTAATGGCGCATCACGTCCAATTCACTCACTTCCGGCAGACGGGGTGCCGCTTCGCGCAGATAATCGGAGCCGATCAGCTCCTGCAAGTTGGTGTCCAGTTCCCGCTTGGGCAGGGCGACGCCTTTGCGGCCCGGAACGCTGTGTTCAAATATTGTCTTACTCATAACGCATCTCCTCAAGGGCCTCAACGTAGTCGTCGATCTCGGCCACCGTCTTTTTCTCCGTCACCGCGATCAGCAGCTGGTGTTTGTTCTGTCCAAAGGTCGCGAGGTCCACCCCGGCGTAGATGCCTTGATTCAGCATGTCGCCGATCACTTGTTTGGCTGGTACGGGGCAATCGATCACGAATTCCTTGAAGAAAGGTGTGTCCGGCCAGACCAGTGAAAATCCTTTTATACTCTCAAGCCGGTGGGCGAGATAGTGGGCCAATTGGGTGGATTGGGTGGCGACTTCCACCAGTCCGTCCCGCCCCAGCAAGCTCAGATAAACGGTTGCCGCCAGGGTGCAGAGCGATTGATTGGAACAGATGTTCGAGGTTGCTTTGGAGCGGCGGATGTGCTGTTCGCGAGCCTGGAGGGTGAGGGCGTAGGCACGCGCTCCTTCTTTATCCAGGGTTCCGCCCACGATCCTGCCGGGCATGGCGCGGGCCATATCCATCCGGGTGGCAAAGAATCCGAATAGCGGTCCGCCCATATACATGCTGTTTCCCAGGGCCTGGCCTTCTCCCACCACGATGTCAGCGTTGTAGGTGCCTGGCGCTTTGAGGATGGCGAGCGAGATTGGGTCCGCAGCCACGATCAGCAAAGCTTTGGGATATTGGTGCACCACCTGTTCGAGCTGTTGCATCGGCTCGATGTTGCCCCAGAAATTGGGGGTTTGGATCACAACGCTGCCAACGCTCTCATCCATTTTCTGCCTGAGGTCGTCCACATTGGTGATCCCGTCGCTGGCTTCGCAGGTGATCAGTTCCACCCCGATTCCCTCGGTGTAAGCTTTGATCACTTTCACATATTCGGGATGCAGGCTGGCGGGCAGGATGGCTTTTTGGAGCTTGTTTTTGCGCACCGCCATCAGGATGGCTTCCGCGGCAGCCGAGGCTCCGTCATACATCGAGGCGTTGGCGATGGCCATTCCGGTGAGTTCGCAGATCATCGTCTGATATTCATAGATGAACTGCAGCGTGCCCTGGCTGACTTCAGCCTGATAGGGCGTGTAGGCCGAGTAAAACTCAGGCCGGGACACGATGGTATCGACCGCGGCGGGGATGAAATGGTCGTAAACCCCAGCGCCGAGGAAGGAGCTGGCTTTCTGCACACAAACGTTGCCGCAGGTGCTCTCATGGATTTTCCTCGCCATCTCAAGCTCAGAAAGGGCCGGATCAAGGTCCAGCGGTTGTTTCAAGCGTAGTTTCTCGGGGATGGCGGCGATCAATTCGTCGAAGGATTCGACCCCAATCCTTGCGAGCATCAAACGCCGTTCCGCATCAGTATTGGAAATATAGGGCATTATCTCTCCATTTGTATCTGAAATTATATTTCCTGCTATCTTTTTGGATGTGCCGATTGTGTCAATCGTAAATTTTCAGGCATTCCCCCATTTTCTTCAGTCTTCCCATCTTGTGACTTGCAGCGGCTGTTCCGGGCTGTCTATTTGTGGAACTAAACAAAAATGGAGCCCCCGCTTGGGGAGCCCCATATTACGTTGGTTGATTGATTTACTTCAAGAGTGCTATTTTCTTAACAAAGCTCTCTTTTCCGGCATTCATGCGAATGTGATAGATGCCTGTGGGGCAATTAGATCCATTCTCGTCAAGGCCATTCCAGATCAGCTTCCAATTTCCGGCTGTCTTTTGGCCTTCTGAAATCCTGCGTACTACTTGTCCGCGGGCATTGTAAATGACGAAGCTAAGTTCGGCATTTTGGCTAAGACCATAGGCGATGGTGGTGCTGGGATTGAAAGGATTGGGGTAAATGGAACTGAAGCCACTGACAAGCGGTATTTCTGGCGTGGCAGGATCGTCACCAGGATTGTAATTAACCGCAATCGGGCCGTGATAATCCTCGCTGCCATCCATATTATGCACGCTCAGCCAATAATAATAGCTGCCGGAATCATAGAGGTCGGCATCCACATATTCATAGTCGTGCAGGTCACCGGTATTGGTGGCTCCGATTAAGGGGCTGACCATGATCGCATTCGTGAGGATGCTTGTGCTGGCGCGATAAACATAAAAACCACTTACACCGGTTTCAGACTGGGTGGTCCATTGAAGCTTTACATATTGATCGGCTGTAAGCACCGCGGTGAAGCTGCTCAGTTCGACAGGGACCAGCGGCGGTGTTCCACCTTCGTCTACGGCCACAAAGTCGTCAACCATAAGCATGGCCTTGCCGTTTGATACACACTGGATCGCAATATACACATCGGTATTGGCACAAGAGGCGGGTAACTCATATTCGAACAGGGTCCAATCGAGGTTGACTGTCTGCGGTTGGGTTATATTCAGATAGTTGCCCGCAAAGTCGCTGTCGCTGTTGCCGGTGGTAGAAAAGAGCACATTAAAGCTCTCAGGATTGAAATCTGCCTCCAAGGATTTGGCAAAGAAGCTAATCCTGGGATTATCTGCAAAGCTTAACTGTGGGGAAACTAACCAGTCGTTATTCTGCGCACCTTGTGCTGAGGCACAGCCAAGGTATTTATCTCCGCTATGTGCCAACCAATTCGTTCCCGTCTCGTAAGGATAACCATTGCCATCCAAGCCAATAAAAGCTCCGGTATATGTAGGAATCATTTCCTGGCCTGCGCCAGCGAACAGGCTTCGCGTAGCAGTATTATCGCCGTCATACATGGTCCAGGGAGTGAGTCCTGGAGAGAGATGTGTATATGTTTCAAAGTAATCTTCAAACACGCCTTCATTGCCAAAGCCCCGCAGGTCGATAGCATAGGATACTTTGGGCTGGTTTCTCTTCATGTCATCCACAAAACTCATGGTAGCAGTCTTTTCTCCGCTTTGTCCGGTGGGGTGGCAGCATCAGAGACGGCGGGGGGCGCTGCGTATCTTAGGGGCGCTTTTTACATCGTCCTTATTACCTATTGTAAAGTGGGCGGTTTAGCGACCGCTTCTTCTGGTATTAGCGGGCTTGCTTTCGGAACACCCATCTCGGCTTGGTCGTTTTGGTAGGCAGAGTCCCTGTCAGCCCTGGCCCTTTCAAATCCTGCCTGCTCCCCCCACAGTTCCCGAAGCGGCTTGGGGTGGTATTGGGCGAGTATCCAGGAGGCGAAAGAGGTGCAAGCAAGGGCGGGTTATTCTATCAGGCAAACCTTGGCAGCGATTATTGGCGAAAGAAAGGCGGAAAACTTGATCCCGCCTGAATAAATCTGTCTGAAAGAACCTTGTGC
>CAXYWN010000118.1:0-6121 GCA_964292625.1 uncultured bacterium | reverse complement strand
GGAATGACGGTAAGGTTCTGGAATGACGGTAAGGTTCTGGAATGACGGTAAGGTTCTGGAATGACGGTAAGGTTTTGGAATGGCGGTAAGGTTCTTGAATGACGGTAAGGCTCTGCTAATGACAAGAAAATGTGACCAGATTCTAAGCACCTCGTCATTCCAGCGCAGGCTGGAATCCAGTTCTTTTTATAATACATTATCAGCAACTTCAGCCACCGTACCCTAAAAAGGCAGGGCAAGCAAGACGATCACCGGTTGGCTTTAGCCACCGGTAACTCTACCATCTCATTTTCCCCCGTCCATAACCGCGCTCGAATGCCCCATCCGGAGCTTAAAAGCTCCGGGCATCGTCTTGTGATTTCCTCAGATTACGGGAAACGGTGGCTGAAGCCACCGCCTTCCGTCTTTTAGTGTCTTCATCCTAATCTCCTTTGATTGGTTTGGGTGTCAACTTATTCAGGACGGCTCACCTTTCTGCCTATCAATACGGTATCAATACGGAATGAATACGGATGAAATCCGTATTGAGTCCGTATTGATACCGTATTGATAACGGGAGCCATGGCAAAAACTTCGAGGGCGCAAAAAAGACTTGACACGCTTAGACGGAAATAAAAGCTGGTATTGATAGTAGTTTGACTGACGTCAGTTTGAACATAATTCAGGCAGGCAACGCTCTGGGCCCGCTTCACGGCTTTAGAAAATACCGTCTTACTGCTTTTTGATCACAGCTTTACTGAATTGATCAGGGAGATTGAATGCCAAACATAGTTTTGAATTTCAATCGGTGGGATTCGAGGAGATCTGGAGAAAGAGGATGCGAGAGCAGCCTCTTCCAAGAAAGAAGCATTCAAAAGCTGACAAAGATAAGACCAATCAATCACAAGGACCACCCCGCCACCGGCCTATGGCACATGAATCATCGAGATAACATCGCACATTATCACGCCAAAATCGTGTCCACGCCTGCCCCGGGCGTTCTTACCATCTATTTCCAACTTCAAAACCTCAGCAGACGGGGTTTGTCTATATAGCATAAAACCCGTCTGATTACCCTACAACCAAATACATGGAGATCAAATGAAAAGACTATTACTCTTCACCCTGCTCCTGCTTGCGCTGGGATTTGCCTGGGCCGACTCCTATACGATCGGCACGGGGACTTCTTCAACGAGTTACAGCCCTTATTATGGATTATACGACTATGGCTGGAACAAGATCATCTACACCGCAGCAGAAATCAACACAGCAGGGCTCAGCGGACCCAGCAGCATATATGGGCTGGGCTTCTATGCCTACAACACCCCCGCAAACTATGTCATGCTGGACCAAAAAGTGTATGTCCGGCACACCGCCCTTCCCAACTATGGAACAGCGACTGATGAAACTGGTACTGGTTATCCAGCCAGCACAGGTTTCACCCAGGTCTTTGATGCCAATATAGTCTATAATGGACTGGGTTGGTACTATGTAATGTTCAACGCTCCCTTTGCCTGGAACGGCACAAGCAACCTGGAGATTTTATGGGAAAACTGGGATGGAGACTATTATAGCGGATATCCCAACCACACATATACCTCCACAAGTACAAACTATATGACCGTGTATAAGTATGCGGATAATGCCTTCCCCACTACGGTAGGTACCAGAACATACAACCGCCCCAACCTGAAATTAGTGACCCAGCCACTGGATGGTGCACCCACCGCCAACCTGGTCTCTCCTGCCGATGGCGGTGTTCTCTTCCCAAATGATGCTCTGGTCTGGAACAATGCCCAGGGCATGGCTTCCGATTATGACGTATATTTAGGGGAAGCGAGCAATCCTCCCAATCTCACCAATATCGCCGATATGACATATTCGCCCACCCTGGTCGGCGGAAACACATATAACTGGAAAATCGTGAGCCACAACGCCGATGGCTTTGGCTCCGCCTCTCCGATCCGGAGCTTCACAGTTCCGGGTGACGACCAATTGGCAGAGAGCTTCGAAACTGCTACCTTCCCGCCCGTGGGCTGGCTGCGTACTACCGCCAGCACTTCATATTGGACAAGCAGCACAACTGCTCCCTACCATGGCACCAAGTGTATGTATGCCTATACATCGACCAGCACCCCCTATACCATCTCCACTCCCTTGCTGGCGATTGATGGCTCAAGTACACTGACCTTTTATGCCAAGGCTTCCGCCACCACCCAGGTGCTCCAGATTATGCAATCCACGGATCGCACCAACTGGACTCAGGTAGGCTCAAACGTCACCTTTGCCACCAGCGGCGTATGGGATCCCGTCTCCGTAAACCTTGGCGGTTTAACCGCGGGGAATTACTATCTGGCCTTCCATTCTCCGGCTCAGAGCGCAGCAAGCTCTATCTACGTGGACTATGTGGTTGGTCCGAACCTGGCAGTAGCTGCTCCAGGAGTTGTAAGCCTTACGTTGCCTGCTGTTGCTGCGGCCGACGTGAGCGCGCTTCCCACCTTCACCTGGACTGCCCCCACCACCGGCGGAATGCCCACCGGCTACACTCTCTATCTGGACACTGTTGACGGCAGCACACCGTATGCCAGTAACATCCCTGGCCTGACCTATACTGTCAACACAGCCCTTGCATACGGCACCCTCTACTACTGGACTGTCAGTGCCTCCAACGGCGCTCTGGAAGGACCGCTGGCTACACCGCGCAGTTTCACCACAATGACTGATCCGACAATCAATGCCCCCTTCTTTGAGGGTTTTGAAGCCGGTAATACGCATAACTCCACTACCATCAATAAGTGGACTCAAATTACCGGTCCAGCATACACCAGCTATTCCTGGACGGCAAACAACACCTTGATAGACTACAACAGAACGCCCCGAACTGGTGCCTGGAACTCATTCCTGCACTACAGCGGACAATCCTGCCTGATCAGACCAATTCAACTGACTGGCTATACGAATTACTACATCGAGTTGTATGCTCGTCAAGATGGATCTACTTCCACGAATGCCACAATACAGGTTAAATATGGCACAGGAGCATCTCTCGCCGGGATGGATCTGACCATTATCCCTGCAACGGGCATTACCAACGGTGATTACCAAAGGTTCTACGGAGTTTTCACACCCACAAGCACCGGTATTTACTACATCGGTATTCAAGGCTGGATCAACAGCTCCCCGTGGTACATCAGTTTGGACGATATCACCATCGATGTGGCACCTGACGTGCTTGCTCCATCTGCTCTTACCAGCACCAATATTGATGGTGATTCAGCGGACTTGGGCTGGACTGAAAACAATGTCCCAGCCGCAACAGCCTGGAAGATCAAGTATGGTCCCGTGGGCTTTGATGTGGATACCCAAGGCACTCTGATAAACAGTGTCACAACTAATCCATATCCTCTGACAGGACTCAGTTCCTCGACGAGCTATGACTGGTATGTGCTATCTGTTACCGGTAGTGGATCCAGCACCTGGTCTGGCCCTGCCACATTCCGCACTGCTCAGATTCCCGCCACCCTGCCCCTCACCGAGGGTTGGGAAAGTGGTCAAGGAAGCTGGGCTTTCGAAAACGGCACCCAAACCAATGCCTGGTATATTGGCACTGTCGATCCTTTTGCCGGCTTAGCGTCTGCCTACGTGTCCAACGATAGCGGAGTAAGCAACGCCTACACTATTACCACGCTCTCGGTTGCTCATATTTACCGTGACATTACCTTCGGCGCTGACAACCTGAATTTCCCGCTTACCTTTGAGTGGAAAAATGCAGGAGAGTCAAGCTTCGATAGATTGAGGGTTTACGTGGTTGATACCAGTGTTATCCCCATCGCAGGTACGGAACTCGCAGCTGCCGACTTGGTGGGCTTGGCAAATTACAGCGTGCAACCCGCCTGGACAGCAGAAACCATCACCCTACCTGGAACACTTTCAGGATCGGTGAAACGTTTGGTCTTCTCTTGGAGAAACGACGGTTCAGTGGGAACTCAACCCCCCATCAACCTTGACAACATCAGTCTGACCGCAGTGCCAGTCCCCTCCGGACCCGTATTGGCTCCGAATTTGGACTATCCTGCTCACCGTCAGAATAACCTGGCCAAAACCGGATTCCCCTTCCAATTCAGTTGGAATTTCGGTGGAACAGAACCTGATGAGTACAACCTGTATATCGCCAAGGTGGCTGACCTACCTGCGTCCTACGACTCGGATGATTTCTTCACAGGAGCCACTGATTTCCTTAATGTCACCAGTCCCTACAACCCCACATTTACCTATGATTATGACGAGACCTATGTCTGGACGGTTGGCGGCTTTAACGCTACCTATCCGGAAGTTTACCAGTGGCCGCCTTATGAATTCACCATCGAGGATGATCCCGAGATCGTCTTCGCTGACCTTCCCTACACAGAGGACTTCGATGCCGTTACTACGCCTGCCTGGCCAACTGCATGGAGAAAGGTTGGCACCAATGGTAGTGCATATACACAAACGACCACTCCTAATTCCTCTCCCAATTGTGTGTATATGTATACAAGTAGTGCCAGCGCTTTAGCAACGGTGGGTTTACCACCTGTAAATATGGCAACGGCTACAAACCTGAGAATGAAATTCGCTGCCAGAGCCAACTATTCTGTTGGTGACGAGTTAAGAGTTGGTTACCTCACCGATCCTGACGATGCGGCAACCTTCACTCTGATTGAAGCCAAGACCATGAATGCACTTACTTACTCTGAATTCACGGTCAATCTTGGCTCGGTAACTGGTATCAAACACTACGCATTCCAAACTGGCACGCTCATGTACAGCATGCTGTTTGACGATGTAGTAATTGAAGTGCCTCAAGCAATTGCGCCCGCACCAGCGACACTTACTTATCCCGCAAACGGTAGTTACACGCTGCTGAATCCTGTCTTGAAATGGACCCCAGGAACAGGCGAACCAGCCAACTACTACAAAGTGTATCTGAATACCACGAATACCTTCAACGAAACCCACCTGGTATATAATGGCACAAACCAGCAGTGTCCGACCACTGGCACTGTGAATGGCGAAGATTATTTCTGGAAAGTAGTTGCCTGGAACGATCACGGCCATGCAGACAGCGCGATCTGGTCCTTCCATACTCCTGATCAGTATCAATTGGCTGAAAGCTTCGAAGGAACCACCTTCCCGCCGGCTGGCTGGGCACGCACCACCACCAGTACTTCATATTGGACTTACAGCACATCTGTTCCCTACCATGGTACCAGATGCACATATGCCTATGCATCGACCACCACCCCCTATACCCTCTCCACTCCCTTGGTGATTGTCAATGGCACAAGTACACTGGACTTTTATGCCAAGGCTACCGCAACCACGCAAGTGCTCCAGGTTTTGCAATCCACGGATCGCGAAAACTGGACCCAGGTAGGCTCAGACATCACCTTCGCTGCTGGCAGTGTATGGTATCCCGTAACTGTAAACCTTGGCGGCCTGACCGCGGGGGATTACTATCTGGCCTTCAATTCTCCGGCTCAGACTGTTACAGGCTCAATCTACGTTGATCATGTGATCGGACCGGAAATTAGGGCTATCCTGCCCAATTTCGTAACTCAGGTAGCTCCCGGTATCGATGCGCTGAATCAGCCTATCAGACCCACTCTGAGCTGGACAGCTTCAACGACCGGCGGTGTGCCGGATAACTACGAAGTGTATGTAGGACTTTCCAGCACCTTCACCCCAGCTGATCTGCAAGCCACCGTACTCGCTTCACCTTATACGCTGAATACAGCGCTTCAGTATGAAGGCGAGTATTACTGGCAGATCGTGGCCCATAACCGGGCTGGAGACTCAATTAACAACAGCTATAGAAAATTCACCGTCATGAGCGACCCCGTCATCTATGAAGATCAACTGCCTTATGTGGTAGATTTCGGAACCACCTCTACAGATCTCTTCCCGCCCACCAACTGGAGCAGGGGAACAGGTATGCTGGCAAGCCCCAGCATCATCACCTCCACTACCAGCTATTGGATGCAGGATGATTGGTTAAACGTCACCACTCCTGCGAATAAAGCTGCCAAGATGAATATCTACAGCACCAACCGCAGCGGCTGGCTGTTCACTCCTCCTATCGAAATCCCCACCGGCGGGTACTATC
>CAXYWN010000117.1:0-6145 GCA_964292625.1 uncultured bacterium | reverse complement strand
TTAACTGCCTGATCTCGATCTGCGGATGACGGGTCCGCAAAGGTTCCAGCATGAACATCGGCAGGGTGGGAGGTTTGTTCAGGTCCGCAAAACCAAGATTGGCGTGGATTACTTTGATAAAAGAAGTCATGCCTGAAAGAGTGGGATAAAATTCGTCCAGAAAGTGCACCCGCTTGATTCCGCTGATGCGGGTTGCTTCCCGGGCATCGAGTTTCTCGCCTTCCCACACGATCCTCGCAGGATCGCTGCGCTCGATGTAGAGCATATCGTTGAATTTGCCGCCAAATTTGCCGGCCACATAGATCAGTTCGGGAAAGTTGAGCCCCGTGAGATACAAAAAATTCTTGTCTTGGGAGAACTTCTGTAGTTTTGGCTGTGAATTGCCAAAGATGATTACGTTTTCTCCGTCGGGAAGCAGTTCGGCCAGGCGTTCGCGGCGCGGCATGGTGATTTCAGGTGTCATGGTTCTTCCTTTATTGGCTGGTTGTCTGTGGGGTTGGGCGATGCTGCCGGCTGAATCTTGGAGGCGCTTTTGCCCTCGCCGGACCTTATGAACTCGGAATATATCAGGTCTTGGGTCTGGTTGAGCGACACAGAGATTCCGTATTTGTAATACTCTTGGTAGTCGCTGTCCACCAGTTTGATGTCCCAAATCCCTTCGGTGACTGTCCAGAGGGTATTCTGGCCGGGATCGAGGCTGCTGACCAGGTCGTTTGGCCCCCAGTCCAGCTCCGCCCCAGTGGAAATATACACTTCCCGGATTGAGGTCGTGCCGTCATTGGCAAAGCTGATGGCACCGCCGGAAGGCAAAACATCGACGGTGGAGATCAGGCCTGTCCGCAAAGTTTGCTCAACCGTGTTGGCAAAGACATAATTGCCGATGTAGCTTACGCTCATGACCCGGTTTTCATTATAGAAAAGAGACCAGTTGGACCAGCCGCTGATCCTGCGCGGCTCTGAATTGTCCACGCTGACCCAGATTTCCGCTCCGCTGCGGTTGCGGACCCTCAACTCCCCTTCCCGGACGACACAGGCCAGAGCCTGAAATGCCGTCAACAGCATCAGCAGAAGCAGCGGCCCGCGTTTCACCGCCCTATCCTTTATGACCTTCCAGCCGCCTTCCTGCGGGCGGGAGCCCCGGCCAAGGTGTAGTCCGGAGCGCTGCCTTTGGTAATCACCTCCTTGGTGATTCTGCAGGCGCGGAGCCGGTCCATATCCGGGATGTCATACATGATTCTGAGCATAAACTTTTCCATGATGGCCCGCAGTCCGCGGGCGCCGGCCTTCTGTTTTATGGCCATGGTGGCGATCTCGCGAAACGCCGCTTCGTCGAATTCCAGGTCCACCCCGTCCATCTCGAAAAACTTCTTGTATTGGCTGCTGATCGCGTTCTTTGGTTTGGTGAGGATATCGATCAGCGCTTCTTCGCTGAGTTCGTGGAGGGTGCAAAGCACCGGCATTCTGCCGATCAGTTCGGGGATAAGCCCATATTTTAGCAGGTCTTGGGGCAGGGTATGGTCAAAGATGTTATGATCTTCGGTGTTGCGTCCGAGCTGGACGTCGAAACCAATTGCCTTGCTATCCACGCGTTCCTTGATCAGTTTTTCCAAGCCGAAGAAGGCTCCGCCGGCGATGAACAGGATGTTCGTGGTGTCCATTTCGATGAATTCCTGCTGCGGATGCTTCCGTCCGCCTTTGGGGGGAACGTTCACTTTGGTGCCTTCCAGAATCTTCAGCAAGGCCTGCTGCACTCCTTCGCCGGAGACATCGCGGGTGATGGACGGCGTTTCAGATTTGCGGCTGATCTTGTCGATCTCATCCACATAAACAATGCCCCGTTCGGCTTTGGCCACGTCGTAATCGGCGGCCTGAAGCAGACGCACCAGGATGTTTTCCACATCTTCGCCCACATAGCCGGCTTCCGTGAGCGTGGTGGCATCGGAGATGGCGAAGGGCACCTGCAGATAGTTGGCCAGGGTCTTGGCGATCAGAGTTTTGCCGCAGCCCGTGGGGCCGATCATCAGGATATTACTCTTCTCCAGATCGATTGGGTCGTCCTTGGTCTGGCGGAAGATGCGTTTATAGTGGTTATATACTGCCACGGATATGATCATTTTGGCCTGTTCCTGGCCGATCACATACTGGTCCAGATAGTTCTTTATTTGGCTGGGTTTGGGGAGATCAGCGACCTCCTCGATGGGCTCCGGAGCGCTTGTTACCACGATGTTGTGGCACATGTCGATGCATTCGTCGCAGATGTTTCCTGCGATTCCGCGGATCAGAGTTTTCACCTCAAGCTCGTTTCTGCCGCAGAAAGAGCAGCTCAGGTTCTTGAATTTATCCAAGCAATCCTCCTCGATTATAGGTGTTGGTAGATGCCATTTGCTTCACTTATTGTATTGCCTCAATCAAGTCAAGTTGTTTCCGGGTGACGATCATTTCGTCGATAATACCGTATTCTTTGGCTTGCATGGCGTCCATATAAAAGTTGCGGTCGGTGTCTTCAATCAGTTTTTTCATATCCTGGCCGGTATGTTTTTGCAGGATTTCGTTCATTCTTCCGCGCAGGTAGAGGATTTCCTTGGCTTGGATCTCGATGTCGCTGGCCTGGCCTTGCGCGCCGCCCAGAGGCTGATGAATCATGATGCGGCTGTTTGGCAGAGCCGTGCGTTTGCCCGGATGTCCGGCTGCCAACAGCAACGCGGCCATACTGGCGGCCTGCCCGATACAGATGGTGCTCACATTAGGCTTGATGTATTGCATTGTGTCGTAGATGGCCAGTCCGGAGGAGATAATGCCGCCGGGGCTATTCACATACATATAGATGTCGCGTTCGGGATCTTCGCCTTCCAGATGCAAAAGCTGCGCCACGATCGCGTTGGCGAGATTGTCCTCGATGACTCCGCTCATGAAGATGATTCTGTCTTTCAACAGCCGGGAATAAATGTCGTAGGCGCGTTCTGTACGGCCTACCTGCTCGATTACGATGGGGATATAATTCATGCCTTTTCCTCCTGGTCAGGGGTTTCTTCAGAATCCTCAATCACAGTATATTCGGGTTCCGGTTCGGGCTCGACAAATACAGAGCTTGCCGCAATCCCGCGCAGGATCTGATAGTTCAGCGCCGCGTCCCGGAAATTCTCTTCGGCAATATCCTCCGAGTTTTCTTCCCGATAGGCGGCGGGGTTCATATCTTTCAGGACAGCCTGGTGTTCAACGTAGCTGTCGATCATTTCGTCTGTGAGCTCAAGGCCGCTTTGTTTTTGCAAGGCGCCGAGCAGGTACATATTGATCATATCCTGAATCGCTCTTTGCACCACGTATTGCTGCAAGACTTCCCTGAGTTTTTCATCGATATTGTTAAGTTCCTGGCCCACGATATAGCGCAGAGTCTTGCTGGGGAGCGGGAACTGGTTGTCCTGGTAAAGCTTGCCCAGGATGGCGGAGTTTTCGCCGTCATAATTTGCATGCTCAACCCTGGGCCGCAGGTCGTCGGCAATCTTGGCCCGCATTTCTGCCATATCAGCGAAATCCATGTCCTTCGCGAATTCGTCGTCCACATCCGGGATATTGTTGCGGGAGATGGAGCTTACTTCAAAGCTGCAGGCAAAAACCTGCTCGGCTTCCGGATCCAATTCCGGGTCAAAGGGAACGATCTTTTTGATTTGGCTGCCTTTCAGTTTAGCCTCAAATTTGTCTCCGGTTTTCGCTCCGATCATTCTCTCAGGAAAATCAGCCACTTCCTCGTCGCCGGCATAGACCGCGGTCTGGCGGGTGTAAGGTTGGCCATTGTTATCAAAGCTAAAATGGCCCTCAAGCATATCGCCGCCGTCGGCCACTTCCACATCCTGGACAGTGGTGTGTTCTTTGGCCAGGTTGAGGATGAATTTATCCACTTCCTTGTCCAGCTCGTGGGCAAGGGAGGGTACCTGCAGGTTTTCCAACTGACTGAATTCCACCGCAGGCTCGTGCTCTATCTCGAAGGTGATCTCCATCTCGGAACCGGGCTGCCAGTCAAGGTCTTTCACTTCCGGATAGAGCAAAAAATGGATGTCATGTTCTTTGGCCGCTTCAGTGAAAGCTTCGTCCACAAAGTCCTGTTCAAAGTGTTCTTGAATCTTCTCGCTGTAGAGCCTGGTCACCATGTTCAGAGGGGCCTTGCCTTTGCGGAAGCCGGGAACTTCAAGCTGTTTGGCCGCTTTTTGCAGATATTTCTGATAGGCGGCATCAACCCTTTCCGGTTCAACGGTTAGGATGATTTCCTTCGTGGTCGCGTCGATCTGTTTGAATTCTGTTTGCACATTATCTCCTGATTAAAATGGTGCGAAAGAGGGGAATCGAACCCCTATGAGAAAATCTCACTGGATCCTAAGTCCAGCGCGTCTGCCAGTTCCGCCACTTTCGCGAGCTTATTCTTATATATGATAAAACATATTCGTAGGAAAGTCAATTTTTTCAAGCCCGTCCGGCTGTCAAGCAATCAGTGCTGAATTATCTATCAGACGCGTTTTACCGATGTAAACAGCCAGCAGCATCCGCGAATTTTCGTTTACGGTTTCAACGTCAGTCAGGGTATCAGAATCGACGATTTTGATGTAGTCGATCCTTCCCTCGGCCGTGAGCACGGTTTTTTCCGCAGCGGCGAGGATTTCCCGGCTGTCCCGGCATCCCTGCCCGACCATCTTCTTTGCATGTTTCAGCGCTTGGTTCAAACTGGCTGCCCGGATTCGTTCGTCCGGGCTGAGATACGCGTTGCGCGAGCTCAGCGCCAAACCGTCTTCCTCGCGGATGATGGGGCAGCGCGCGATCCTTGTTTCGCTGTTCAGGTCTTTCAGCATTCTTTCCAGTACCACAATCTGCTGAAAATCTTTCACGCCCATGAACATCAGGTCCGGCTTCACAATTTGCGTGAGTTTCAGCACCACGGTGGCCACTCCCCGGAAATGTCCGGGACGGCTGGCGCCGCATAAAAGGTCTGAAAGCCCGGATACTTCGACCCAGGTGCGGTGTCCCTCAGGATACATCTGCGCGTCGTCGGGAAAGAACACCAGGTCTGTCCGGTGTTTTGCAAGCAAAGCCAGGTCACGTTCCATATCCCGCGGATAACTCCCCAGATCTTCCTGCGGGCCGAACTGGGCAGGATTCACGTAGATTGAAACGACGGTCAGATCGCATTCCGCTTCGCAACGCTCCACCAGGGAAAGATGTCCCCGATGCAGCGCCCCCATTGTCGGCACAAAGCCAACTTTGAGCTCCTGGCTGCTATTCTTCAGGGCTTGGCGGATTTCTTCGACCGTCTGGCAAATTTGCATTATTTAACCGGTTCGTTGTTGTCGCCCAGAATGATGATCTTGGGCTTGTAGGTCTCCATTTCGGACTCGTCTAGCAAACCGAAATTGACCACGATGATCCTGTCACCGTTGTACACCAAGCGGGCTGCAGCGCCGTTGATGCTGATCTTCCTGCTGCCGGGCTCGGCGGCGATGATGTAGGTGGAAAATCTGGCGCCGTTGTTCACGTCCCAAATTTCCACGCGTTCGAATTCCTGCATTCCGCTTAACTCCAGCAGTTCGGAATCGATCTGGATGCTGGCATTGTAGTTCAGATCACACTCTGTAACAGTGGCGCGGTGCAGCTTTGCAAGCATTTTATACCTGAGCATTTTTACACTCCCTATTATAGTATTGGATAATCCCATAAATATCAGGTGGCTTAAATGTCAATAAAATTCCTCTGCCTGCGTGGGTCGAGATGCTCCTCAAAATCACTCTGGCCGAGTGTTCAGGCTCTCCGATTCTGTTTTCCTCCAGGAATCTGCCTCGGTTCGCTCCGGTTATCAATACGGTATCAATACGGAATCACTACGGATTTCATCCGTATTAATTCCGTATTGATACCGTATTGATAATGGGAGCCAAGTCTTGTCCTAAAAAAGTTGACACACCCAAAGACCTAAAGGAGATTTAAAAGGGAAGGTGA
Organism: uncultured bacterium; assembly: GCA_964292625.1. Taxonomy (GTDB): domain Bacteria; phylum Cloacimonadota; class Cloacimonadia; order Cloacimonadales; family Cloacimonadaceae; genus Syntrophosphaera. The sequence continues at coordinate 166 of CAXYWN010000117.1, read as the reverse complement.
AAAGTCCGCTCATTCGCGCTGCAAGACCTCAAACAAGGGACGCACAAAACCGAATGGGACGGTAGAGATGATTCAGGCAGCAGAGTGGGTGCAGGTATCTACTGCCTCCGGCTGCTGTCCGATGGGAAGAGCAAAGTCTGCAAGCTGATCCTGCTCAAATAATTGA
>CAXYWN010000116.1:0-6206 GCA_964292625.1 uncultured bacterium | reverse complement strand
GATAAAAATAATAGATTAGGGATGAACAGGATGAAAGGGATTGGTGGGATTTAAAAGAGAAAAGAGGGGCACGCAGATCACGCAGATCACGCAGATAAAAATAATAGATTAGGGATGAACAGGATGAAAGGGATTTAAAAGGATTGTGTATTGTGAATGGGGGATGGAACACGGATGACGGGATGGGCAGGATTTAAAAGGATTAAAAGAGGGTCCACGAATTTACGCGAATTTACGCGAATTGAAAAGAAGGGGAAAGCCAGGAGGCACTGATGCTTGGTAGAGGTGGATGCCGATCCGCCTTTCACATAATCGGCGCTTCGGCAAGCGCCCTTACCAGAATGACACATCGGCGTCTCCGGTAGAGTCGCGTGAAACTTTCTGGACACAAAAATGCCCGGATCGTTATAAAATATGGATCCGGGCAATAAGGGTTTAGTTGATGATGGCTATTTTTCCGCGGGCGGTTTTCCCGTCCATTTCCACCACGTAGAAATAGATGCCGGAGGAGACTTTGCGGGCGTCGTTGGTTTTGAGGTCCCAGCTCCAGTCGATGTTGTTGACGATGGGGTCGAAGGGGCCGATGGGGGAGGTGCGCACCAGGCTTCCCGCGCTGTCGTAGATGCGGATGTTTCCGGTTTTTCCGGCGGGGAAATTGATGATGCTGCACTGCTTGGAATCCGAGCGGACAGGGTTGGGATAGACCACCAGGTGTTTCAGATCGCGGTTGTTAATCAGATAGAAACGGGCGATTTTGCCTTGGGGGGAGATGACGTTTCCGGCCAGGTCGCGAATGAAACGAACCTCGGTCTCATAGGCTGAGGAGCCGTATTTCACCTTGTGGGCGAGGGTGATCAGTATTTCGTCGTCATGATGGGCGACGCTCACTATCGCGTTGTCTGGGTCGTTGGAATGGTTGTTGAGCACGTAGTTGCCCAGGAGTTCCGGGCTGGGATTCACGGCTGCGATGGATTCGCTGAAGCGCACGCGGACGGTTTGCAGGTCTTCCAGAGCCAGGGCATCCACCACATGGGGAGCCTGGGTATCCTCCGCCCAAGCGAATTCGTAGCTGGAACCTTCCAGCGGGATGTTGCGGGCGCTCACGATGTCGCTGAGGGTGATGGTGAAATTCTCCCTAAGAGCGGGGAACTGTTTGGTGAAGTGCAGTTGGACGCCATGATTGGTGGCAAGGCTATTCACGGAGGAAGGCCGCCCCATGGCGTGGCTAACGAAATACAGATTGGGGTTGTGGATCTGGCCCGACATGGGCTGATCGAACATTATCACCAGAGTATGGGGGCCCGCCATCACGACGCTGGTGAGCTCTGGAGCACGGTAGGGATTTACTTTCAGCCACATTGTGGGGATGCTTTCCAAAGGAGAATAGGCGGGGTCGCAGGCCGTGATGGCATATTCGTACGTATGTCCTTCCTCCACCTGGAGATCCATGTAAAACTCGGCGTTTACATCGTCCAGAACGATGGTCTGGCCATCTTCGTCCCGCCGGTAAATCCTGTAAAACTGCGCTCCGTTGCCGATCCAAGAGAGGTGAACGGTGCTTCCGTCGAGGGCATGAGCCAGGAAATTGGCCGGGGTGGGCGGGCCGGTGAAGGGATCCTCGGAAGTCCATTCCACAAACCCCACGGAATCGGGTTCCACCTCGTAGTTGGCGAGAAAATAGGGACGGTTGTTGGCGTCTTTATAGGCCAAAAGGGCATAGTTGCGGTAACTTTTGCCGTAGAACTGGGGTTTGAATTGGCCGTCAACGTATTTGAGGACGTAGAGGTTGGGCGCGATGGCGAGGACGATGTCGTCTTTGCCGTCGTTATCCAGATCGTGGGCGATGATGGCGTTTTGGGATTCCACCTCGTTGAACATGATGGACCCCATGCTGCTGTAGTTGTTGTTGGAGACGTTTTTGAAGCCTTCAAAATACCAGAAATTGCGGTTGGGATCCGCGCTGTCCTTGTAATATCCGCCCACGAAGAAATCCTGGCGGCCATTACCGTCGAAGTCGCCGCTGACAAGGCTGTAGGTATTGCCGATGGGCATCCTGTGGCTCCAGACCAGGTCGTCCGTATTGTCGTTGCGGATTTCATAGATCATCACATCCCCGTCTGTATCCGCGGTGAGGATGTCAAGATAGTTGTCATTGTCAAAATTCTTTACAATGATGGTGGGGACGAAGGTATTGCGGAAATTGGTTTCGCTGGTGTTATGGAGGGTGTTCTTGCCCACAAAGGTATTTCCGGAGCGTTTGTAGGCGCGGATCACGCGCTCGGCGGGCAGGTTTTTCACCAGCAGGATGTCGTCGATTCCGTCGCGGGTGTAATCCGCGATTACACCGCCGGTGATGGAGGTTTCCTCCCACAGCGGGAGATTGGGATAATTGCTGGAAGTCTGGCTTTCCAACAGGACGGCGGTATCGCCTTTCAATTGCAGCAATTCCTGGCCCTGATTGTTGGTGTCGCCTGCTCCCAAGAGCCAGAAAGTGTCGTTGAAGGAGTGTTTATTCACATGGCCGCCCGCTTGGGGCTGATAGACCGAAACGCCGCCGTAGCCTGTTTTAGGCAGGTCCATCGCGATGTATTCCCTGGTTCCGTCACCGTCATAATCATACATGTAGTTCAAGGGGACCCTCGCGGGGCCGATCTGTTGCCATGTGTAGCCGTAACTGGGAACCACTTCATAGACGATATTCAGGAAATCCGGGAAAACCTCGGAAATGAAGCTCATGTCGCTGGTGTTGGAGGCGGAAATCTGGATGCTGATGGGACCCTGGGGAAGATTTTGGGGGATGGCCCAAACATGGGTGCTGTCCAGCAAAGCTCCGTAAACACGGTGCAATGAGCCCGTGGAATCGGTGATCAGAAGCTGGGTGCGGACAAATTCGTTGAAGACAGCCGAAGCGTAATAGCGGAGATTCTGGCCGTCGTAACGTTTGAATCCCACCACGGACGGTTCCCTGAGGATGGGCGCGGTGCGGTCATAAAAGATAGTTCGGTAATAGTTGTATTTTTGGCCGGAGCTGCTTTCATACTGCACTCTGATGCTGTAGCTCCCTTCCGCGAAGGCTTCCGGAATGTGAAAATGCGCCAGGACTCCGTTTTGCACGGGCTGGCTGCAGTGGGAAGGATAGTTTTGATGGGTCTGAACGTCGTACCAATCCAGGATGGAGGGCACCTTGGCGTTTGAATACATCACGCTGTAGCGGAAGAAATCGCTGCCCATGACGGTGCCGGTGATATCCACGCTGCCGGTGACGCCGGCATGGTCCAGAGGCTGGTCGATATAGACCAGGGGCGGTTGCGTGTTTTCCAGCAGTTTTTTGGTGTTCAGCAGTCCGTGGCCATAATAGATGTCGAAGCCGGGGGCGCCCAGGTCGTCTGTGGAGGTGAGCAGCCGGGAGCGCACTTCGTCGGGACTGAGCCCGGGATGCAGGGATAGCAGCAGAGCTGCGGCGCCGGCGACAAACGGGGAGGACATCGAAGTTCCGCTTTGATCAAAATATTGCTCTCCCACCGTAAGCTTGTAGGTGCTGATCACCATCTCGCCGGGCGCCACCAGGTCCAAATCCGGGCCGTAGCTGGAAAATCCGGCCAGGTTGCGGTTGCGGTTGATCGCTCCCACAGAGATGACGTTGGAAAGCTTGGCGGGATAACTGAGGATGGGACCGGGGTCGTTGCCGGCGGAGGCCACGAGGGTGACGCCCTTGGAATGGGCATAGTGGCAGGCGTCGCCGATGATGGGGGAATAGTTTGCATCGCCCCAACTGAGGTTGAGCACATGGCAGCCGTTGTCCGCGGCGTAGATGATGGCGGCGGCGGCGTCGTCATCCTGCAGGAAGCCCTGGCCGGCGGTGGTGCGAAAACCTGCCCGGATGGGCATGATACTCACGTTCCAGCAAACTCCGCAGCCTCCGGTCGCGTTGTTGCCAACCGCGCCCACTATTCCCGCCACGTGAGTGCCGTGATAGTTTTCGTCCTCCACATCGTTGTCCTGGTCCAGATAATCGCCCACGGCGACGTCCGACATTTCCGGGGCGTCCGAGAAGTCCCAGCCGCACCAGTCGTCGATGTAGCCGTTGCCGTCGTCGTCGATACCGTTGTCGTGCAGGCCCAGGGCGGGGTCTTCGCCGGGGTTTATCCAGATGTTGGCACTCAGGTCGGGATGGTTGATGAGGCAGCCGGAATCGATGATTCCCACCACCACCTGGGCGCTGCCGGTGGAATAGTTCCAGGCCTGGGGATTGCCCACCGTGCTGTGAAACTGCTCCGCGTAGAGAGGGTCGTTGGGCTCCATGTGCAGGGTGGAAAGATAGTTCGGCTGAATGTATTCAATGCCGGGGAAACTCAGCGTTCCGGCGCGCAGGGCGCTCCAGTCCGGATCTGTAGCCAGATTCACCAGAAAATACCGGGGCTGGTGCATTCCCTTGATGGGACGGAGGTTTTGGGCTCCATGGGTGGAGAGCCAAGAGTCAAATTCGCTCAGCCCGGTGCGGTCGGATTTGGGATCCATCGGCTGGCTGGTTTTCACGATGATCTGGCCGGGAGTGATGTTCAGAGCGGTCAGCAGCGCAGAGGCTGCCAGCAGGATCAGCAGGGGTAAAAGTCGTTTGGAATTCATGTTCACCTGTTAAAAGTAGTAGGACAAACCAAAGGAATGGACATCGTTCAAATGGCTGGAAAATGACGCCCAGCCATAGTCGATACCCAGGCTTTTCCAGCGGATGCCCAATCCGGCGGAAAGGTCTTCGGCGTCGTGGTTGATTTTGTAGCCGGCGCGGAGCAGGGCGAGTCCGTAGAGATTGAATTCGGCGCTCACAGCTCCCTTCCAGTTTTCGTCGATGGCTTTGATTCCGCTGAGTTCTACCTCGAGTGAATTCTCGCCAAAGTTGATTTTTTTACTGAGGTCCATCTCCACACTGATGGGGAAAAGGGTTCGCGCTTCATTCATGGCGGAGGAAATGCCCAGATTACGCACGGCCAGGTTGAACTGGGTGTCTTTGACGGGCGTGAGCCAGGTGATGCCGAGATCGGTGTGGAGGCCGTAGCTGGAAGCGGTGTTCAGCTTTTCGTAGGCGACTCCGGCGTTGATTCCGGCGTAGAGCGAGGGCGTGACTCTGAAGGCGTAGTTGCTCAGCAGATCCACGTTTAAAGGCGAATAGTGGCCGATCAGCTCGCCGTTGTCGTCACGGATCTCAAGACTCCCGTAATCCAGGGTGCGCAGCGCCATCCCGAAATGTGTTTTGCGGTCGGAATAGGAATAGCAGAGGTTGTTGAAGGTGGTGTCCTCGAGCCAGAGCTGGTGGCTGGCGCCCAAAGCCTTGTGGCTGTTCAGAGCCGAAGCCGCTGGTTGGCGCAGAAACGAGGACAGATCGGCCCCGCTGCCGATAGCGCGGCCGGCGAGGGCCAGGGAAACCGGATTGCTGCCGATATCCAGAAACTGGTAGCCGTATTGTCCTGCGTTGGGATGGATTCCCGCCGATAGCGCCGTGAGGGCGGCCATGGTCACAATAATTGTTATGAGTATATTTTTCATCGGTCTTGCTCCGTTATTTTTCCACTGCGAATTTGATGCTGCGGGAGTCTCTGTCCCCGGAAACCACACAGATATAGACTCCGCTGTGCAGTTTGTCCGCGGGGAGGGTGATCTGGTCGCGGTTGCGCAAATAGGCCTTGGCTGTGCTTTTCTGGCTGTAGATCAGGCTCCCGTTGATATCGAAGATCTTCACTTCCAGGCCGGTGTCGCGGCTGGTCATTACGTTCAGGGTTAACTTTTGCTCGTAGATGGATTTGAGGGGGTTGGGGTAGATGTAGAGTTCACCGGGAACAAAGAGTTCCGAGGTCTGATATTGGTTGGGATATTCGGCGTCGTCGCGGCTGGCCTGGCGCAGGAGGTTGCCATATTCGCTCATCCAGCCGGCTTTGAGATCGTTGAGGTTCGCTTCCGGCAGGTTCTGGCGGTAGATGGCTCCGTCGTCGCAGGCGAGCCAGGCATAGACCAGTCCGTCGGAAGCTTTGCCGATCAGCGGCAGATTGCGGCTGCGCCTGCCAAAGGAGACTGGATAGCCATATTTAACGCGGTAATTGTCCTCCCAGCAATTCAGCCGGTTGTAGCCGAAAGCGCCCAGGAGTTCGTTTTTCCCGTCGTGATCGATATCCGCGGCCAGGATTCCGGAATTGAAAGCCAGAGGATCAGAGGCG
>CAXYWN010000115.1:0-6247 GCA_964292625.1 uncultured bacterium | reverse complement strand
ATCAACAAAGTAAATGATGATGGCACTACCCTGAATATCGAAACCAGCGACAGCCATGAGACCCGCTTTGCCCAAAACGGCATCACCCAACACATCGCGGGCGGACAGCTCGACATCAGCCTCGAGGCCGCCTTCGGCGCCAAAGCGGGCCGCAGCTCGGTGAACCAGTCCGATGAGACCTCTCTTGATAGCCTGATCGCCACGGCTGAAGGCATCGCCAAACTGAACCGCCCCGACCCCGAATTTATGCCTTCGGTGGGAGCGCAGCAGCTTCCCGCGGTCAACAACGTTGATCTGCATACCAAAGAGCTGGAACCACGCGCCATGGTGGCCATCGTGCAAAACGCCATCAACAAGGCCAAGGCATACGGGGCCACGGTTTCCGGGATGACGGAGAAGCACTATCAGGAAAGCTGCATGACCACCAAACACGGCTTCACCGGACAGGATGCCAGAACCGAATTTGGCCACTCCATGACCCTCAAAAAGGACAAGGTGGAGACCAAGGTATCCTATACTGGCAAGGACTTTGGCGGCTTTTCGCTGGATCAGGAGTTCGCTCGGCTGCTCGGCCAGGCGGAAAGTCTGAAAGAGATGCACGATTTCGAGCCGGGCAAGATTGCCGTGATTTTGCGTCCCAGCGCAGCAGAAGAATTCTTCATGTATATGGCTTGGATCATGAACCGCCGCCAGAGCGATGAAGGTTTCACGCCCTTCACAGACAAACTGGGAACTGCCTTCTGCGGCGAAAAGTTCTCACTGAGCTCGACCTTGAAGGAACCCAGGCTCTATGCCTCTCCCTACAGCCGGGAAGGAATCGCGTCCCAGGAAATAAGCTGGGTGGAAAACGGAGTGATGAAAAACCTGCCCGTAAACCGGCAATGGGCGAAAGAGAAAAATATCGAGCCTCTGAGCTTCTACAACTACTATGTGGCCGGCGGCGAGGCCAGCGAAGAGGAAATGATGCGGCTGGTTCCGCGCGGACTGATTATCAACCGCTTCTGGTATATCCGTCCCGTGGACCTCAAGGCCGGAGAATTCACCGGCATGACCCGCGACGGAGTTCTCTACTTTGAAGACGGCAAAGTGCGCCACGCGGTGAACAACATGCGCTTCAACGAAATCCCCCATGATGCCACGAGAAGGATCCTGGCTCTGGGTAAACAGGAGCTGCCATCGACGTACAGCTATATCCCTACTATGCTGATTGATTCTTTCAATTTCGTGGATAAGACCTCATTCTGAAAAAAAAAGATTGACAGGATTTGAGCTTGGTAATTTAAGTCACCAAATACAGGGATTCACATTCCATGAGCCTATTCCTTTTAGTTCTGGGACAGCCTCAAACCCGAATGCAGATGTCCCAAACACAAAGGAGAAAGCCATGCCTGATAAAACTTTGGTATGCAAAGACTGCTCACAGGAATTCGTGTTCACCGAAGGCGAACAAGAATTTTACAAGGAAAAGGGTTTGACCAACGAACCCCAACGCTGCCCTGAATGCCGCAAGGCCAAAAAGTCGCAGTTCAACCGCAACAGATTTGAACGCAACTCTTATTGAGTTAGCTGAATCTACTAACAAGATGCCGCCCTTTCGGGCGGCATTCTTTTTGCTTTGGAATAATTTTCTTTGGCATCCCCCCGTTTTTCATAAAGCGCAGATTATTAGCCGTACCGGATTAACGGAGGTCAAGAGTCTCTACGAGACTTGCTTTGCTTCGGCCTCTAAGGTTAGACAATGCTCTTTTCTGAAAATGAAATGTTGGGACTTTGTGATCAAGGTACCGTAACTTCGAGGATTTCTCCCGGCTCGATGAGTATTTTTGCAGACAGCAGGACTCTGTTTGAGGAGCGGATCACCACAAGGTGGGTTCCCACTTTCAGGCGGATGCGGTTGCTGTCGTCGGCAGGATCGACACCGACAAAAGTACCGTCCACATAGGCCTCCCGGTTCATCATGCTGCCAGCCAGGCTCAGATAGCCGTATTCGCTGGGCTGTTTACCGCCTCCGGCGGCGTTGGTTCCACATGCCGCCAAAAGCAGCAGGACGCCGATAATGAGCATAACGCGAACTTTCATTTTCTCTCCATGTTTGAGTTTTAATCTTCAAGTTTTGGACAACCAAGATAGCAAAATGGAATGGGCGGGCGATGTCAAGCAAAATAAGCTTTGAGGCAGCTTCCTTCCGCGGTCTGCCTGCGCGGGCAGAATTTAATGTATTGACACAAATGGCAGAATCGTGTTTTTGACTTAAGCAAAAATATCAGCACTTCCGCTTTGCCTGTAGCGGGCAAACGGAGACTATAGAAGGATTCAAGATATGTTGGAAAGATTACTCCGCAAGGTATTCGGCGACAAATCCTCCCGTGACCTGAATCAGTATTCACCCCAGGTGGAGGCGATCAACCGGATCTTTGCAGGTCTGGAGCAGTATGACGACGATCAGCTGCGGGAACGGGTGGCGACGATTCGCGCTGAGATCGCGGATAAACTGAGCCGCCTCAGAGAAGAATTGGCAGACCTGGAACACAGATTTCGCGAGGAAGGCGAGGAAAGCGAACGCGGCCGGATCGACAACCGCATCGACGAGACCAAGAAACAGCTTAAAGCTCTCACCAAATCCACCCTGGATGACTATTTGCCGGAGGTGTTCGCGCTGGTGAAGGAAACATGCCGGCGCATGGTGGGGCAGGAATTTGATTTGCACGGGCGTATGGTGCCATGGCACATGGTGCCCTTCGACGTACAACTGATCGGCGGTATGGCGCTGCACGACGGCAAAATCACGGAGATGGCCACCGGCGAGGGCAAGACCCTGGTTGCCACTCTGCCGCTCTTTTTGAACACTCTGGTGGGCCGCGGTGCTCATCTGGTGACGGTGAACGATTATCTGGCCTCGCGTGACGCGGCGTGGATGGCTCCGATCTTCAATTTCCACGGCCTCACCGTGGGCTGCATCACCACCGGGATGAGCTTTGAAGAGCGTAAGGAAGCGTATCTCTGCGATATCACCTACGGCATGAACAGCGAATTTGGCTTCGACTATCTGCGCGATAATATGGCCGTTTCGCAGCATCAACTGGTACAGCGCGACTTTTACTACGCCATCGTTGACGAGGTGGATAGCATCCTCATCGACGAGGCGCGGACCCCTCTGATCATCAGCGGTCCCATCGCCCAGGATAAAAACTTTTACCCCGAGCTCAGGCCTCAGCTCCATCAAGTGGTGCAGGCCCAGAACAACATGGTGCAGCGAGTTTTAACCGAGATCCGCGAAGATACCCGCGAGGATAACCCCGCGCCGGACGTGGACCGCCTGGCCACCAATCTGCTGATCGTGCAGCGCGCCGCTCCGCGCAACAAGGCCTTCGCCAAACTGATGCAGGAAACCCGGCTGAAGAAGATGGTCAACGACGTTGAAGGCATCTATCTCCGAGACAAAAAGATGCACGAATTGGACGACAAACTTTTCTTTGTGGTGGAAGAGCGGCACAACAGCGTTGTCCTCTGCGAAAAGGGCCGTGACATGCTTTCCGCCAAAGAAAAGGAACTCTTTGTGGTGGAGAGCCTGGATGAGGTGTTGAACCGGGTGGATGGAGATGAAAGCCTCTCCGACGCTGAAAAGCTCAAGCGCAAGACCATGGAAACCAACAAGTTCATGGACAAGAGCGAAAAACTGCATAACATCAACCAACTGCTCAAAGCCTACACTCTTTTTGAGAACGACCAGGAATACGTGGTGATCGACAATAAGGTGATCATCGTGGACGAATTCACGGGACGCCAGATGCCCGGCAGGAGGTTTTCGGACGGGCTGCATCAAGCTTTGGAAGCCAAGGAAAACGTTACCATCGAAGCCGGCACGCAGACTTTTGCCACCATCACCCTGCAAAACTATTTCCGGATGTTTGAGCGCCTGGCCGGCATGACAGGCACGGCCGTGACCGAAGAGGGTGAATTCATAGAGATTTACAACCTCCCCGTGATGAACGTCCCCACCAACGTGCCGATGACGCGGGTGGATCATGAAGACGTGATTTACATGACCAAGAACGAGAAATACCAGGCGATGATCGACGAGATTACCTATTGGCATGAGAAAAAGAAACCGGTCCTGGTGGGCACCGTGAGTGTGGAGGTTTCGGAAACAATCAGCCGCCTGCTGCGGCGCCGGAACATTCCTCACAACGTGCTCAACGCCCGTCAGCACCAGCGCGAGGCGGAAGTAATCACCCTGGCCGGAGAGCCTGGCGCGGTGACCATCGCCACAAACATGGCCGGCCGCGGAACAGATATCAAGCTTGGCGCCGGAGTGGTAACCCAAAGCACGGAGGAATACCGCGGAATCGAGGCCGGGGAAACCGAAGAATTTCCTTATGGCCTGCCTCTGGACGGCTTGCACGTGATCGGCAGCGAGCGGCATGAAAGCCGCCGTATCGACCGCCAGTTGCGAGGCCGCGCTGGACGCCAGGGCGACCCGGGCACCTCCAGGTTTTATCTCTCCCTGGAAGACGATTTGATGCGTATTTTCGGCTCTGACCGCATCGCGCCGATGATGATGAAGCTGGGCATTCAAACCGGCGACGCAATCCGCCATCCCTGGATGACCAAGACGGTGGAGCGCTCTCAGAAACGGGTGGAAGAACACAACTTTGAGATCCGTAAAAACCTGATCCAATATGACGAGGTGATGAACCAGCAGCGCGAGGTGATCTATTCCTACCGGCGCAGTGTACTGAGAGGCTATTCGCTCAAGCGCGAGGTGCAGGATATGGTTGCTGAGACAATCGTCCGCGTCATCGCCGCGCACATTCCTCACAACAGCTATTCCGAAGACTGGGACCTGCCGCGGCTTTGCGTCTGGTTCCGCACCAACCTCAATGTGGGCATAAATCCGCAGGACCTGGAGAGCGACCACCTGAGCGAGGCAATGCTGGAAAGCACCTTGCAGGAATTGGTGACGCAGGCCTACGAGAAAAAAGAAGCCCAGGTGGGGGAGGAGGTGATGCGAGACATCGAACGCCGCAGCATGCTGGAGGTGGTGGATGACGAATGGCGCGACCATCTGCACGAGATGGACCTGCTCAAGGAAAGTGTCCATCTGCGTTCCTACGCGCAAAAAGATCCTCTGGTGGAATACAAGCGCGAGAGTTTTGACCTCTTTGAAGACCTGATCACACGCATCCAGGATAACGTCTCCCGCAAGGTTTTCACCACTTACATCCTTTCCCAGGAACAGATGGAAAGCATGCTGAATAACGCCAAAACGCAGCATGAGGACATGAGCGCCTTTATCCAAGACCAGACTTTACAGGTTTCGCAGCAGAATGTGAGCGAACCACCCCAGTTTTCGGGGCCCTATGACGGCGGAGCCAAGCAGCGTCCTGTGAGCGTCGCTCCCCAGGTGGGACGGAACGTTCCATGTCCCTGCGGCAGCGGCAAGAAATACAAAAAATGCTGCGGACGCTTTGCCAACGTCGAATGACGCGATTTAAGGAAGAAAGATGAAAAAAGGCCTAATAATAGTAGAATCCTCCGCCAAGGCGGGAACCATATCAAAGATACTGCATAGCGAATATACTGTGAAAGCCTCCATGGGCCACGTTCGCGACTTGCCCAAAAATGATTTGGGGGTGGACATCGAGCGTGATTTCCAGCCCTCCTACGAGATCGATAAAAAGAAAATGAAGATCATCGGCGAACTGCGCGCGGCAGCCAAAGAAGTCGATGCCGTCTATCTGGCCAGCGACCATGACCGCGAGGGAGAGGCAATTGCCTGGCATCTTTCCAAGGTTCTGGAAAAAGAACTCGCTGGCAAAGAGGTTCACCGCATAGTTTTCAACGAAATCACCGCCAAGGCGATCAGAGCTTCCGTCGCCGCACCCGGCGAAGTGGACCTCGCCAAAGTGGACGCCCAGCAGGCCCGGCGGGTTTTGGACCGCATCGTGGGCTACAAAGTTTCGCCTCTGCTCTGGAAAGTGATAGCCAAAGGCCTCAGTGCGGGCAGGGTTCAGTCTGTAGCGCTGCGCCTCATCTGTGAGAGGGATGAGGAGATCAGGGTATTTGTGCCCAGGGAATTCTGGAAGTTGGAAGCGAATTTCTGGAAAGAAGATCTTCCGCCTTTCAAAGCGAGTTTGGAAAAATGGAAAGGCGCTAAATACGAGATCCCGGACGAGGCTAAAGCAATTGAGATATTCAACGGGATAGGACAGGCTGATGCGGTCCTGAGTGATATCAAACGCACCCT
>CAXYWN010000114.1:0-6267 GCA_964292625.1 uncultured bacterium | reverse complement strand
GCAGATTACGCAGATTACGCAGATTAAGCAGATTTTAAATGCACGCAGATTACGCGTATTTGTGGGAGATGGAGTTATGGGAAAAGAGGGGTTCACGCAGATTACACAGATATCACAGATTTATGCTGAAAAAGGGTTCACGCAGATTACGCAGATTACGCAGATTAAGCAGATTTTAAATGCACGCAGATTACGCAGATTTAATGAAGCTATATTGACGGGTTGTTCAGACTGATAGCTTTAGTCATTTAGGGGTGGATATGGAGAAAAATACTACTGATTGGGGCGCTTTGTGGATAAATATCAACAATCTGGGCTTGAATATTTACTGGGCATTTCATCCGGCTCAGCATCACAAAACACGCGTATTTGACTGATGAGTATGCAATATAGGTTCAGTAGGATATATGAAAATCTATAAATTATTAGCACTTATTAGCTTTTCCTTTGACTTCGCTGTAACACAGGCCAGTATTGAGTTTGAAGTTGAAGCGAGGCCGCCAGTCAATTCAGGAACTTCTCTATGGCCTTGATAATTATGCAGGTTAAACCAATGACTCACCATGCTGTTCATATAGACAAAACTAATCGTCTGTCTTGAATACGTTTAAGCATATTTAACCTCTTTCCGGGAGAAATATGAAAAGAATTGAAGATTTAACTTGACAGGATATCAGGGCTGGGATTAATGTGTGAATGCTTGGTTGCTGCGTAAGCAATCAGCTTTTAAGTGTATATAGTGTAAGGCGAAGACCTGCGAAGAGGTCTTCAAAATAAGAAAAACAAAGTGTTGGGGTTTATACCAACATCCAACGGGCTTAATCTAAAATAAGGAGAGATTATGCGTAAAATTTTGTATGTATTGCTGCTGATATGCAGCGCGACTTTGCTCTTTGGGGCGACTCAGAACGTCATGGCTGTGGACGGTCCAGCGGACCGCGCTTTCACATTCAGGGTCAATGCCTTTGACCTGACTTGGTACGACAGCATGGGATACAACTTCCCAAACAACATTCCCGGGTTCACCGATCCCGCCGATCTGAACGCGGAAATTCTGCTCAATGGCGTTCCTTTTGCACCTCCGATCTACACCCCCTACAGGTTCGGCGCCGCGGGCAACAAGCCTTTCGTGGCTGGAACCTACAGCGTGAGAGTGCTTGTCCCAAACTACAGCGGCTGGCTGCCTGAAGATGTTCAGTTTAACCAGATTATCTCCAACTATGCCGCTCATTTCCTGGCTTACTATGAAAATAGTACGCCCGTCGAGCTGAGCAGTTTCACTGCCACCCTCACCGGCCAGTTCTATGTCCAACTCAACTGGACCAGCCAGAGCGAGAGCGAGATGATCGGTTACCGTGTCTATCGCAACACCAGCAACGATCAAAGCACCTCAATCATGATCGACCATCCGCTGATCCCCGCCACCAACACCAGCAGCACTCATAACTATACTGTGGTTGACGAAGACGTGTTGATTGGCCAGACCTACTACTACTGGCTGGAATCTGTTGATTACACCACCAGCGACTTCCACGGACCCGTCAGCGTTACCGTAACCGGCAACGTTCCGCCCGTGTTTCCTGAAGTTACCTCGATGAAGAATGCCTATCCGAACCCCTTCAAGGCGAATGGCAACACCAACATCGAAGTTAGCCTGAAAGCCGGAGAAACGGGATCCCTCACCATCTACAACATTATGGGCCAGGTCGTGAAGACTGTGAGCCTCACCCAAGGCGACCACACGGTTAGCTGGAATGGTAATGACAGCAGCGGTAATGCCTGCGGAAGCGGCATCTACTGCTACAGACTTAGCACTCCCAGCCTGAACCAGACCAAGAAGATGGTCATTGTAAAATAACCCAGTAGCAATACTGATCAATTGGCCCCGGGTTTACCCGGGGCTTTTCTTTCGCCTGCGAATGGTAAAGAATAGAACAGGGATGAACAGGATAACAGGATTTAAAAGGATTAAAAGATAATTGAGAATTGAGAATTGAGGATTGAAGGGGTGGTGGGTTCAGGGCCAAAGAAGGGTTCACGCAGATTACGCAGATTTAAAAGATTACGCAGATTTGTGGGAGATGAGTTTACGAGGAAAAAAGGGTTCACGCAGATTACGCAGATCCCGCAGATTTACAGATAAAAGAGGAGCTCACAGATTACACAGATAACACAGATTTATGGGGAGAAGGGTTGCACGCAGATTACGCAGATTTAAAAAGAACGCAGATTACGCAGATTTGTGGGAGATGGATTTACGGTAAAAGAGGGGTTCACACAGATTACACAGATTACACAGTTAGCACAGATTTATTGGATTTTGTTTTATGTGTTTAGCAGATTTATACGGTTAAAAGTCGCTGCTCATCCAGTATCTATAATGAATCTGCGTAATCTGCGAGAACCCCAAATCTGCGTAATCTGCGTGAACCTCTTTTTAGAAGTAAAGCAGTTCCTAAACTCAGCCAAGGTTTATCCACTACTAATACTATATCTGCGAAATCTGCGTGATCTGCGTGCAACCCTTTTTACCTGTGATCTGCGTGAACCCCTTTTTCACATAAATCTGTGTTATCTGTGTGATCTGTGCGCCCCTCTTTTAACTTCGGCGCCGTCTCCCGCTCCCACAAGTAGAAAAGAGACTTGACAAGCAAAGCCTCCGCAAAAATGATAACTTACTAAGAATAAAGCGACAGGAGCGATAATGGCCAGGCTGGAGCAAGCCCTTGATAAACTACAGGCTTACGTACGGGAGAGACAGATCTTTTCCGCCGGGGCGACGCTCTTGCTTTGCGTTTCCGGCGGGGCTGACTCCGTGGCCCTGCTGTTGCTCTTTTCGCGGCTGCGCTCACTCACTCATCTGACCCTTTTGGCGGTGCATGTGGACCATCAACTCCGGGGCGCGGAGAGCGAGGCGGACGCCGAACTGGTGAAGCAGCTTTGCCAGAATCTGAGCGTGCCGCTGATAGTGCGCAAGATTCGCCTGGAAGGGGAGAGCGACCTGGAAAACCGGGCTCGGCAAAAGCGGTTCGAGGTGCTGGAAGAGGTGATGGAAGCCTACCGTTTTGACCTGATCGTGACGGGACACCATAACAACGACCAGAGCGAGACCATGCTGCTGAATCTCATCCGCGGCGCCGGTCTCAGCGGCCTGGCCGGGATCCGTCCCCGCAGCGGGAACGTGGCGCATCCTCTGCTTTGTTTTGAAAAAGAGGAACTGATCCGGATTTTGACAGAAGAAAAGATTGCATGGCGCGAGGACGCGAGCAACGCGGACCAACGCTTCCGGCGCAACTGGGTGCGGCACACGCTGCTTCCGCTGTTGGCCCGGGAGCTGAATCCCCGCATCGCGACAAGCTTGGGCGAACAGGCCCGGATCTTCGCGGACGCGGAGGAGATGCTGCTGCAACGCAACAAAGCCCTGTTCAAAAGAGTGATCCTGGAGCAGGAGGCAGACCACGTGACGCTTTCGGTGCCGGCTTTCAAACGCTGCACCAGGCTGGAGCAATATCACATGCTCAAAGAGCTGGCGAGCGTGCTCAGCGGCAGCGACCGAGATTTCTTCAGCCGCAATTTCCAGGAAGTCCTCGATTTGCTGGATTCCGGCGGATCCAAATATATCCCGTTGGGCAAGGGTTTGCTGGCGCGCAAGGTCTATAACGAACTGAGCCTGGAAAAAGAAGGCGAAGCGGCGCCTATCCCCGAACCGCTGAGCATCGGTGAAGACAGGGCACTGGCAGTCTGGGGGGAATACCGCTTCAGTTTCAAACTGCTGAAGGTGCTGCCGCCGGGGCGTGAAGAAGACCGTTACAACATTTATCTGGATGCAGACAAGGTCCGCTTTCCCTTCAGCATCCGCTCCCGGAAGCCGGGAGACCGCTTTCAGCCGCTGGGGATGGATTCCCTGGTGAAGCTGAAAGACTATTTTATCAACGAGAAAGTGGGCAAATATGAGCGTGATCAGGTGCCCGTGCTGGATGACGGCGAAAAGATCATCTGGATCGCGGGACAGCGCCTGGACGCGAGGGCGGCCAGGGACCCGGGCAGCGCACGCTTTCTGAAAATAAGTGCGGAAAACCTCAAGGCCAAACCCAGAAGGGCGGCCAGCCGCAAAAGGACAGGAGATGAATAAGATGAATTGTGACCTTTCGGCAGTGCTGTTGGACGAATACCGCATCCAGACACGGGTGCGGGAGATCGGACAGCAGATCGCCAGCGAGTATAAAGACAAAGTTCCGGTGTTGATCGGCATCATGAAGGGCGGCTTCATTTTTCTGGCTGACCTCTGCCGCAGCATCACCATCCCGCTGGAAATAGACTTTATGGCCATTTCCAGTTATGGATCCCAGACCTCCAGCTCCGGCGTGGTGAAGATCCGCAAGGACATCGACACCGATATCGCCGGCCGGCACGTGATCGTGGTGGAAGACATCGTGGATTCCGGGCTTTCGCTGCAGTATATCCGGGAATACCTGGGCAAGCACGCTCCGGCGAGTCTGCGCATCTGCGTTCTGCTGGATAAACCCGCTGCCCACAAAATGGCAGCCTCGTTCGAATATGTGGGCTTCGAGATTGGCAACGAATTTGTGGTGGGCTATGGGCTGGACTACAATTCACAATATCGCAACCTGCCCTACATCGGAATTCTGAAGGAAGAAATCTATCAATGAAGAATATCTTTACAACCCTCGCGCTGCTGGTTTTGACGGTGGCGCTGGCAGCCGGAAGCCTGGGCGTGACAGCCCCGGCCGGAGAAACGGCCCAGACCAACCAGGTGACTCAGGAATTTACCGACCTGCTGATGTGGTTCGTGATCGCCCTGGTGGCCATCTCCATCATCAGCGCCGTGCGCATCTTTCTGATCAAGCGCAAAAACCCGCGGCAGAAAGGCGACGACACTCCCCCGCAGCCGGGTAAACAGGTACCGCCCAACCGGCCGCCGCAGCCGGGACCGATGCTGCGTCCCGCCAAGCCTCCGATTTCATGGACCTTTGTCATCATGATGCTGGTGCTGGCCGCGTTTATGGTTTTCAGCTGGTTCAGCGGCAAGGAGCAGATTGGCGAGGCCAACTATACGCAATTCACAAACAGCCTGGAAGCCGGACAGGTGAAAGCGGTTACCTTCACGGAGCAGGACATCCTCTATGAGACCAAGGCAGGCAAGAAATTCCACACCCTGCTGCCGCCGGTGGACGATCCCACCCTGATGGAGCAACTGCGTCTGAATAAAGTGCAGATGATTGCCAAAAAGCCTCCCCGCTGGGTCGGCGTGCTTCTCTCCATAGTCCCCTTCGTGCTACTGATCGGACTTTATATGTTTTTGATGCGGGGTATGAAAGGTCAAAACAGCCAAGCCTTCAGCTTTGGCAAGAGCCGGGCCCGGAAACACGAAAGCAGCCGCAGCAACATCACTTTCAAAGACGTGGCCGGAGTGGACGAGGCCAAGGAGGAATTGCAGGAGATTGTGGAGTTTCTCAAAGACCCAAAGAAATTCCAACGGCTGGGGGGACGCATCCCGCCCGGCGTATTGCTGGTGGGACGCCCCGGCACAGGCAAGACCCTGTTGGCGAAAGCCGTATCCGGCGAATCGGGCGTGCCTTTTTACAGCATCAGCGGCTCGGACTTTGTGGAGATGTTCGTGGGCGTGGGCGCGGCGAGGGTGCGCGATCTGTTTGAACAGGCGAAGAAAAACTCGCCATGCATCACTTTCATCGACGAAATCGATGCCGTGGGCCGGCATCGGGGCACAGGACTGGGCGGCGGACACGACGAACGCGAGCAGACTCTCAACCAGCTTTTGGTGGAGATGGACGGCTTTGAGCCCAACGAAGCGGTGATCATCATCGCCGCCACCAACCGGCCGGACATCCTGGATCCCGCGCTGCTGAGGCCGGGACGCTTCGACCGCCAGGTGACGGTGGATCTGCCGGACATCAAAGGCCGCACGGAAATCTTGAAAGTGCACTCTGCCAAGGTGCCGTTAGGCGAAGATGTGCATCTGGAACTCATCGCGCGGGGGACGCCCGGATTTAGCGGCGCGGATCTTGCCAACATCGTGAACGAGGCGGCGCTGATTGCTGCCCGGCAAAACAAGCAAATGATCAATATGAGCGATTTTGAGGAAGCCAAAGACAAGCTGACCCTGGGCAAAGAAAAGAGGAGCCGGGTGATCCCCGAAGAGGACAAAAAGCTGACCTCCATCCACGAGGTCGGGCATGTGCTCACCTCCATTTTTCAGGACAAGACGGAGCCGGTGCACAAGGTTTC
>CAXYWN010000113.1:0-6302 GCA_964292625.1 uncultured bacterium | reverse complement strand
TTTAAGTCCCGCCAGGATAAGTTCTTCGAACTTCTTAAGCTTCTTTGGTGACATTGGTTTAGCCGCCATTGTTCTCTCCTATGCTGCTTGCTTTTAAAATGAATTTCCAGTTTATCTGATCGTGCCACATATGTCAATAAAAATATCCATCGCGGTCAATTCAGGCCACTTATGAATTCGGTAATTATGCTTATAAGGTTAGCGGAAGCATGGTCCGCGTAGCTGCGGATTTCTTCCTGCGAATGAGCTTTATCGTGGAAAAGATTGCTGTGATTGGTCACCACGGAAAAAGCCAGGACCCTCATTCCTGCGTGCCGTGCGGCGATCACTTCCGGAACCGTGGACATCCCCGCCAGGTCTGCTCCCCAGCCTGCGAAAGCCGCGCATTCCGCCCGGGTCTCCAAACTGGGGCCGGTGACGGCAATATAGACACCTTTGTAAAGTTTTATCCCCGCGCGCTGTGCGATCTCGGCGCAGGCTTGCCCATATTGAAGATCGTAAGGATGGTTCATGCTGGGAAAGCGTTCGCCAAAGTCTGAGTCGTTCTCCCCGATCAGGGGATTGGTGCCCATGTGATTGATATGATCGGAAAGCATGACGATCGAACCCGGGATGAGTTCTTCGCGCAGGCTGCCTGCGGCGTTGGTAACGATCAGGGTTTCGATCCCCAGGCTGGCCAGAACCCGGGTGGGAAATATCACCGTGGACATCGGATAGCCTTCATAAAAGTGGAATCTGCCCTGCAAAAACAGGACCTCTTTGCCGCCCAGTTCGCCCAAGATCAGATTTCCTTTGTGCGAAGGTGCGGTGCTGCCGGCAAAACCGGGAATTTCAGAGTAGGGTATCTGGCAGTGGATCTTGCCATGCTCGGCGATGTCGTTCAATCCCGTTCCCAGGATCATCGCCACCTTCGGAATCATGGGCAGGCGCTGTTTCAGCCAAGCCGCAGTTTGCCGGTGAGCGCTGCTCATGAGAGTTGATTATCCTCAACCAGAGGTTTGGAGCGGGGATTGATCTCTTCCTTGATCTGCTTGAAGTCCGAATCCAGCAGATGTTCCGGAGGGCGGGTCAGCAGGGGATCTTTTTCGATGCGTTCCTGAAAAGTGTTGAGCTCGCTTTTGAACTGCATCAAAAACTGGCGCTTTTCCTCTTTGATCTGAATATATTGCTGTTCCAGAACGCCTAAATACTGCTTGGCTTCCTGGATCGCGCGCTTGGCCTTTAGCTCCGCCTCGTGGATAATGTTTTCCGCTTCCTTGCGGGCGTTGGAGATGATGTCGGCCTTGGTCTTTTCGGCAAAAACCAGAGTGCGGCTGATCAGTTCCTCGCGCCGTTTCAGCTCCTCAACTGCCGTGCCGGCCTGAAAGGCTTCCTGCTTCACTTCCAGTTGCATCTGCTCGCTGCGATACAATTCCTTTTCCTGCCGATTCTGATATTCATCCAGTTCCGAAGCCAGCTGTTCCAGGTAATCTTTCACTTCTTTTTTGCTGTAGCCGAACATGGCTCCGGCAAATTCCTGATGGCGTATGTCTGTGGGAAATAGGGGCACAATTCCTCCCGATGGGTTAACTTATTCTTTCTAAAAATTTAATAGCGATTTGGAACAGGATGATCGCCACCACGGGCGAAAGATCGACCCCCATGCGCGGCATAATCCTGCGGATGGGACCCAGCACCGGTTCCGTGAGCTTTATCAGGTATAGGTAAATCTTGTTGCCATGATCCTGCACGAACCAGCTCATCAGAGCCCGGATGATGATCAGGAGCACATACAGGTTCAAAACTGCCACGATCAGATCGACAAATCTGCCGCCGATGTTCATTCAAATACCTCGTGGCAATTGCGGCAACGGGCCTCATAGGCCTCCGTGCTGCCAACCAAAATTTGCTCGCCTTTGTGCACGGTACGCTGGGTGCGGTTGGCCGGGTTGCCGCATTTCAAGCAGATCGCCAGGTTTTTGGTCACATATTCCGCAATCGCCAAAAGCTGCGGCATGCTGCCGAAGGGCTTGCCGGTGTAATCCTGGTCCAGGCCGGCGACGATTACCCGGAATCCCTTGTCCGCCAGATCGTTGCAAACTTCCACAATGGATGCGTCAAAAAACTGCGCTTCGTCGATGGCGACGATCTTGACGTCGTCTTTCAGATACTGATAGATCTCGTCCGGCGCGGAGATAGGGACGGAAGGCGCCTGCATCTGGGAATGGGAGACAATGTTGTTGGCATCGTAACGGTTGTCGATAACAGGTTTGAAAACCAAAACTGGTTGCCGCGCGTATTCCGCCCTGCGGATGCGGCGGATCAGTTCCTCCGTTTTACCGCTGAACATGCTGCCGCAGATCACTTCGATCCACCCGGTCTTCTGATTTATGATGTTCACGGTTACTCCTTAAAGACAAAATTATTCAAAGGGTCAATTTCGTCAGCACCCCGATTCTGTCAATCGATAAAGTGCCGGTTACAGGCAGAAAAGGTGATGCGCGATAATCCCCGCGGCCACAGCCACATTCAAAGATTCGATCCCCTCCCCCATCTCGATTTGCAATGTCCTGGCAGACAAAGCCCTGATCCCCTGCGAAATTCCCCGCGCTTCGGAACCGAGTACAATTATTATTCTCTCTGCCGCGAGAGGGCTAAAATCACGCAAAGCGGTTCCGGATGCAGCATCCGTGAGGATCAGACCCGCCTTTATGTCCCGGAGCTGACCCTCGTCGAGGATCTGAAAAGGAATCTTAAAAACGCTGCCCAGGGAGGCTCGTATCACCTTCGGCGAAGCCACTTCCACGCAGTCCGGCGAAAGCAGTAAAGCGTCGAGGGCGAAGGCCGCCGCCAGCCGGAAAATGGTGCCCAGATTGCCCGGATCGCTGATCCCATCGAGGTAAAAGGCACGCCGGAACTCCACTTGGCGCTCCCGCGGCAGTTCAAACAGCGCCGCCACGCCTTGTGGATGCTCACTGTCGCAGATTTTGTCCAGCTCCCAAGAACGTAATTGATAAGCTGGAATCCCTGGCCAGATTGGTTTTTCACCCTCCGTAAAATACTGTTCCAACGGCTCAATCCCCCATTCCTGCAACTGCCGCAGAGTCCGCATGCCTTCCACGACAACCTTGCCCTCGCTGGCTCGCTGTTTTTTCTGCTTCAGTTTGCTCAGTTCCCGCGTTCTGTTCAGGCTGAGTTCCGTAAGTTTTTGTCCCAAATTTACAATCTCCTGAATTTCAAGTATCTACGCACTTATCCACAAAAGCTGCGGCTTATCCACATCTGGCATCCTGCTGTCCCGCAGCATATTATCAAATTGACGCCATCTCTGAGCAAAGTTATCCACACTTTATCCACAAAGTTCGCAAGATGGCTTTAGCTATAAAATTGCGAGCTTCTGACGGCATAAAATTTTACCAACATTTAAGCTGAGGATAAAGATTCCGCGGCCCAGTTTGTGAAACTCCGGTTCCGCTGCCAGTAGCCAGATTCCCTCGCCGGGTTCCGCCTGGCTGAAGCTCTTGCTTAAAACTTTCTGCCCACGCGAGTTGTATAGGTTCAACTCCACTGTCCCGGTGCTGCCTTCCGGAAGATACCAGCGGACAGTGGCCAGGGACCTGCTATGCACAGGGTTTGGGGCGATCAGCAGTTCCAAATCCGGTTCGCTGTACTCCAAAGTCACATAGGTGGATTCCGAATAAAAGCTCCAAGGATTGACACTGACAATCTCGACCCATTGATGGGCTTCGTGAGGCAGAGAAACCGTAAAGGTCGGCTGACCGAACGCCGGCTTCATGATTATCGCTTCATCGCCCTCCACAAAAGGCTGCTTCACAATCACGTACCAGAGCGAGTCGGGATACTCCGGCTGCCGCACTTCGATCTGATGTGTGTTCAAAACCTGGCGATAACTTTCCAGGATGGGCTGCGGCGGCTGGCCATGCGGACCGTAGGCCCGGTGCAATATCTGGGTCCAGCGGGATTGGGCAAATTCCAGTTTGGCGTAGCGAGTCCACCACGCGTCAAAATACTGCTGATTATAGGGAAACCAAAGTGCGGCGGAGCCCACTTCGTGCAGGATATTCATGCTACCGGAAGCCAGGATGCAAGCCTCCCATTTTCCCAGGAGCGGCCCCAGTGGCGGTTCCCACGATTCGCCCCAGAGTTCATTCATTCTGGAAAGTAATTCGCCGATGTCGATATCGTTATATCCAGTGTTCATTTCCCAGCACGCCTTGCGGACGGGAAGCATGGACATCGGCCAGTAACATGATTTATCCAGGAAGAAGTCGCGGAACCCGCTGAAAAAGGCAGACAGGGTAGCAGTCCGGATCGCCGAACATGTAAGGGGATTGGTGAAACCGCCGGGATTTTGGCTTCCCCCCGCCTCATAAGATTCCAGGTATTTCTGCGATATCTGAGCGGCAACCTGTTCCGGTTCGTCAGACCCAAACAGTGGAATGATCGTCTGATAGGGGAATCCCGCTGCCGGGACCTGCTCCTCGGAACCGACCACAAAATCAGCCGCGTGCATCACTTCAGCCAGCACTTCCAGGCTCTGCATGCTGCAAGCGTCAAAGAGCAGGATGTCCAGATGCGGAATGCCGCTCAGGGCCGTTTTCAATTCGCCTTCTGAAACGCTGATCAGGTCTTGCGCGCCCTCGTCGGGACAGATCCATTTCCATTCATCTGCCTTGAACCAGTTGTCCCCGTGGCCCCAGATGACCAGCATTTTATGCTGGGCTGGATACTGCTGAAAACCCCAGTTGACAAAGCTTTTAAGGGTGTTGGGGTCGCCGCTGTTGATGGGGCCGAGGTTGGCAAGTAAAGTAGAAGTGATATTGGCTGAGGCATCCGGCCTGATCCTGCGCCTCTGACCTCCGGGATAATCCGAGCCGGCAGGCATGTCCGTCTGCACAATCACTTCCAGTCCGGTGGGAAAGGCCGCCGCTTCCATCTGGTTGATGTCCTGAACCGCGTTTTGCCAGAGGTTGTTGTCCGCCGCCATATAAACCAGGACGGTCCAGTTGGCAGCGCCGAGGGGAAACAGCAAAACAAGCCCCAGCATCAGTAGCAGAAGTTGTTTCATCGTTTCCCCCTGTTTCCGCGCCGCTTAAAAGTTGTAATCCATGGCCTCTTCGAGACCGTTTAAAACCCGCAGTCCGCCTTGGGCCAGGGCTTCCATTTCGCGCTCGCCGGGATAGAGATGGATGGGAGCGATGAATTCCACCCGGGCGCGAATTTGCTCGACTATATAGGCGTTGTAAACCAGGCCGCCGCTGAGGAAGATGGCGTCCACTTTGCCTTTCAGCACGGTCGCGCTGGCGCCCGCTTCTTTGGCCACCTGATAGCACATAGCGTCTGTGATCTGTTTGGCTTTGGCATCGCCGTTCTGGATGCGCTGATTGATCTCGATGCCGCTGTCCGTGCCCAGATAGGCCATCCAACCTGCGGCTTTGGTGAGATATTTAATCAGTTCCGCGTGGGTAAATTTACCGCTGTAAGCCAGGTCCAGCAAATCGCCGATGGGCAAAGCGCCCGCCCGCTGCGGAGAAAAGGGTCCCATGCCAAGCAGCGCGTTATTCACGTCCACCACCCGGCCGTTGCCGATGGCCGCCACCGAGGTTCCGCCGCCCATGTGCACTCCGATCAGATTGACTTCTTCCAGTTTCTTGTGCAGTTCCGCGGCCATCAAACGCGCAATATAGCGAATGTTGAGGGCGTGCAGGAGGGACTTTCGCTCGATCTCCGGAATGCCGGAAATGCGCGCCAGGTCATCAAATTCGTCCACCACCACGGGATCTACGATATAGCCCGGGATATTGAAATCATGAGCGATCGCGTCAGTAATAAAAGCGCCCAGAGCGGAGGCGTGAGTACGCCCCCAAAGCGAAGGATCGCGCAGATCGCGTTTCATCGCCTCGTTGATCCGGAAAGTGCCGCCGGGAACGGGTTTCACCAAACCTCCCCGACCCACAACCGCGGCCAGGGACTCTGGTGCCACCTTATTTTCATGCATCGCTTCCAGCACCAGTTTTTTGCGGAATTCATACTGGTCAATGATATTGGGATAGGGTTCAAGCTCCGCCGCAGTGTGGCGCAGAGTTTTTTCAAAGACCGGCTGGTCGCCGTCGTAAACGGCTATCTTGGTGGATGTAGAACCGGGATTGATGGCAAGAATAAGCTGGGACATTTATCCTCCTGTCCTGTAATTTTTTTATTTTTGCAATTTCTCCAAACGTCGCCCTTTTGTCAATCTTTTCCTTGCCTCCCGCGATCAATACGGTATCAATACGGAATCAATACGGATTTCATCCGTATTG
>CAXYWN010000112.1:0-6353 GCA_964292625.1 uncultured bacterium | reverse complement strand
GGCGCCACCATTCTCATCCATCCTGGCGAACGGGTGCCCCTGGACGGCATAATCGAGAAGGGCGAAAGCACCATGGACACCTCCACCCTCACCGGCGAGGCAGAACCCTTTTACGTGAATGCCGGAACAGATATATTCGCCGGATTCCTCAACCACAGCGGGCTTGTGGAGCTAAAAGTGACGAGCAGCGAAGCCGAAAGTACCGTCACCCCCGTGCTGGAGCTCATCGAAAACGCGGGAGAGCGCAAGTCTCATCAGGAAAAGTTTATCACCCGTTTTGCCCGCATCTACACGCCGACGGTAGTCGCCATCGCCTTCCTGGTCTTCCTCATCCCCACCCTAATGGGCCACCCCGCCGCGGTCTGGTTCCGCCGTTCGCTGGTGTTCCTCATCGTGTCATGTCCCTGCGCGCTGGTTATTTCCATACCGCTTTCCTATTACATTGGGATCGGCTTGGCGGCGAAACATGGCATCATCTTCAAAGGCAGTGAGTTCCTGGACGTGCTGCTCAAAGTCAAAACCGTGGTCTTCGACAAGACTGGAACCCTCACCACCGGCGATATGAAGGTGGAAAAGGTTTACGTGCGGGAAGGAGGCGAACCCTTGGAATTGCTGGATACGCTCTGGCTTTGCGAACACAGCTCCTCGCATCCTTTCTCCAAAGCCATCCAGAGCGCCTATGAGGGCGAATACGACCCGCAGCAGGTGAACGCCTACTCCGAATACCCAGGCCGCGGCGTGCTGCTCCAATACGGTCATGACCGCCTTATAGCAGGTTCGGAAGCTTTTTTAAAGGAGCATGGTTTCACCGACTTCATCCAGCCCGGCGTCCACAGCACGGTCCACGCGGTGAAGAATGATTTATATCTGGGCTGCGTTACTTTTTCGGACACGATCAGATCCGGCCTCAAAGACACTCTCGCAAAGCTTAAAAACCAGGGAGTGGAGCACACCGTGATGCTCTCCGGAGACAGACGTGAAAAAGCGGAAATGGTTAGCCGCGAGATCGGCCTGGACGAATTTCACGCCGAACTTCTCCCTGCCCAAAAACTCGAGAGCCTCGAAAAGATTATGAGCAGCCACGCGGGAAAAACAGCCTTTGTCGGCGACGGCATGAACGACGCTCCGGCTCTCGCCAGGGCTGACGTCGGCATTGCCATGGGCGGTATCGGCAACCAGGCTTCGGTGGAAACAGCCGACATCGTGCTGCTGAACGACAAACCTGAACAGCTTTCCGCCGCTTTCAGCATGGCCCGCCGGACAGGAAATCTGGTGAAACAGAATATCGCCATCGCCCTCGGCGTAAAGACGCTGGTGATGATCCTCGGCGTGGGCGGGATTTCCGGGCTTTGGGAAGCTGTCATCGCGGACGTCGGCGTGACCCTGGTGGTGATCTTCAATTCCCTGCGCCTGCTCCGTGGTGAACGCCGTGCTTGACAAAATTCCCCATCCAAACTGCTGTGGCATATTATTATGAAAATCACTGGAGATACCATGCCAATTACAATTACTTTGCCCGACGGTTCCAAGAAGACCTATGAACATCCCGTCAGCGCCCTGCATGTGGCTGAAGAAATCAGTCCCCGGCTCGCCGATGCCGCTGTCTGCGCCGAACTCGACGGACATTTGGTGGACCTGGGCCATATCATAAAAGAAGACGCCAAACTGGTGTTGCACACCTTCAAGACCCCCGCCGGCAAGGAAAACTACTGGCACAGCACCGCGCACCTGATGGCACAGGCGGTTAAACAGCTTTTTCCCGATGTTAAGGTAACCATCGGCCCCGCCATCGAACAGGGCTTTTACTACGATTTCGACCGCGACAAACCTTTCACAGAAGAGGAACTGGAGCAGATAGAACAGCGCATGGTTTTCCTCAGCAAGCAGAATCTGCCCTACACCCGCAAAGAACTTTCCAAAGCCGAGGCGATGGAGATATTCCGCGCCATGGGCGAGGATTACAAGCTGGAAATCCTGGCGGAGATACCCGACGAAGATATCATCAGCACCTACACCCAGGGCGATTTCATCGACCTCTGCCGCGGTCCGCATCTCCCCCACACTGGCAAGATCAAGGCGGTCAAACTGCTCAAATCCTCCGGCGCCTACTGGCGGGGCGATGAAAAGAACAAGATGCTCCAGCGCATTTACGGAATCAGCTTTCCAACCAACAAGGAACTGGACGAATATCTGGAGTTTCTGCAGCAGGCAGCTCTGCGCGACCATCGCAAGCTGGGCAAAGACCTCGACCTCTTTTCCATCAACGAGGACATTGGCCCCGGCCTGGTGCTCTGGCATCCCAACGGTGCCATGATCCGCCATCTGATCGAGGCTTATTGGAAGGAAGAACATCTCCGCCGCGGCTACAAGCTGGTCTATACCCCCCACGTTGGCCGCTCCAAGCTCTGGGAAACCAGCGGTCATCTGGGTTTTTACAAGGAGAACATGTATGCCGCGATGGATGTGGAGGGCGCTGATTATTACATCAAGCCGATGAATTGTCCCTTCCATATCTCCATCTACAATGCAAACCTGCACAGCTACCGGGAATTGCCCATCCGCCTGGCCGAACTGGGCACCGTTTACCGCTATGAGCGCTCCGGCGTTCTGCACGGCCTGATGCGGGTACGCGGCTTCACCCAGGACGATGCCCACATCATCTGCACCCCCGACCAGCTCGACCATGAAGTGGAAAAACTGATTGTCTTTTCGCTGGATATGCTAAAATATTTCGGCTTCCGCGATTTCCTCATCTACCTGAGCACCAAGCCGGATGATGCCGTCGGCGATACTGCCGATTGGGATACCGCCACCGCCAGCCTGCGCGCATCGCTGGAAAAGCTAGGCCTCGATTATGAGGTGGATGATGGCGGCGGAGCATTCTACGGCCCCAAGATCGACATCAAGATCAAGGACGCCCTGGGCCGCGCCTGGCAGTGCAGCACCATCCAGTTCGATTTTAACATGCCCACCCGCTTCAATATGAGCTACATCGGCTCCGACAACGCCCCGCACCGTCCCTTTATGGTGCACAGGGCCATCCTCGGTTCCGTGGAGCGCTTTTTTGCCACCCTGCTGGAATACCACTCGGGCAATCTGCCTCACTGGCTGGCTCCAGTGCAGATGATAGTTCTGCCCATCACCGAGGCCCAGCTTCCCTACGCCCGCAAGCTGGAGGAAGATTTTCGCCTCCGCGGACTGCGCTGTGAAGTGGATCCCCGCAATGAAAAGATTGGCTACAAGATTCGCGAGTCCGAAATGAAAAAGATACCTTTCATGTGCGTGATCGGCAAAAAAGAAGAGGAATCCGGCCTGCTCACTCTGCGTCAGCACACCGTCGGCGATCTAGGCTCGATGAGCTTCGAAGACGCCGTCAACCGTGTCTTGACCGACTCCTGATTATTTATCAGGAACTTCGATAGGTCTTAAGAGGCCCAAAAGTCTGTTATGGCTTCTCGGCCTGTTCTCTTGTTGACCGGAACTGTCTGGAGCAGCGGGAGAGAAAGCTTAGGTTTCCAAGCGCTGGAGGCGAACAGCCGCTGAAATTTATCCTTCCTCAGACAAAATATATCTCCAAAGGGAATAAGATTTGCAACAATCTAACCATAAAAACGTTTGGAGCGGAGCAGTGAAGCGACTTTTCCTGATAATAACAATTCTCTTTCTCGCCTGGGGTGTCCGGGCAGCAGCGGATCCCGATCAATATACCGGGGAACGCCCCGTTTATGCCAGTGACTTGGTGAAAGTAAAATTAAGCCTCGGGGCCGTGCAAAAATCCGTTTTACCGCAAGATTTGGCGGAAGAGGCAGACCGCTTTGGATTTGCGGAGCTCGACCAACTCCTCTTGGAAACCAGGGCAACGGCTGTGATCCGGGCTCACCGGCGTGTTAAAGACCAGGGCTGGGAATCCGCCCAAGGCTTTGATCGCTGGTTTTTGGTCCGGCTGAACGGCGAAGTCTCGGCGGAAGAAGCGTTGGCGACCTTCAAGGCCAGTCCCTGGATCGAGGACGCATGTTGCGAACATTATGCCTATCTGCAATTCACTCCCAACGATCCTCAATATCCGGCTAACTGGGGCCACAACAACACCGGCCAGGGTCCCGGCGGCGGCGGGGCCGGCTTCGACAGCAACGCACCCGAAGCTTGGGACGATGCGCTGCAATTCGGAGACCCAAGCATCATCATCGCCATCATCGACAGCGGGGTGAACTACAATCACGCAGACCTGAACGATAACTGCATTACCGGCTGGGATTACGGC
Source organism: uncultured bacterium (assembly GCA_964292625.1). Lineage (GTDB taxonomy): Bacteria > Cloacimonadota > Cloacimonadia > Cloacimonadales > Cloacimonadaceae > Syntrophosphaera. The sequence continues at coordinate 2,092 of CAXYWN010000112.1, read as the reverse complement.
TCCAACGACAGCGACCCCCAGGATACCAACGGACACGGAACCCAGTGCGCGGGAGTCGCCGCGGGTGAAACCAACAACGGCGTTGGCATAGCCGGGGTCGCCGGAGGCTGCAGCATTATGCCCATCAAGGTGATGAGCAGTAATGGGAATATGACTTTCACCTCTATTACAAACGGCATCACCCACGCCGCGGATAACGGGGCAAAGGTGATAAGCATGAGCCTGGGAGCAGAGGAAGGCGCGGATGAAGGCGACGATCCAGCCTGCGACGCGGCCATCTATTACGCTTACAATTCCGGCTGCGTGATCTTTGCCGCCACCGCCAATGCCAACGCCTCTGCCATCGCCTATCCGTCCAATCATACCGCCGTGATCAGCGTGGGAGCGGCAAGCCCCACCGGACAGCGGAAAAGCTCCAGCTCCTCCGACGGGCAAAACTGGTGGGGTTCGAACTACGGCGTGAACATCCAGGACGATTGCAAGGCCGTGGACATCATGGCCGCCACCATCTTGCCCGCCACCACCCGCACCGGCGGCTACAGCACAGATTTTAACGGCACCTCATGCGCCACGCCCTACGCGGCAGGAGTCGCGGGTTTGATTCTTTCCAAGGACCCGGGCCTCTCGCCGGAGCAAGTGAGGCAGGCCATCGCGAGCTCCGCCACGGATATGACCAGCGACGGCGGACCCGGCTGGGACCGCTATACCGGCTACGGGATGATCAATGCCGGCGGCGCGCTTTCCGCCTTGACCCCGGGGATTCCGTCCTGCGTGATCACCGCACCCCAAAACAATTCAACCCACACTCTGGGCAGCGTGGTCCAGGTGGCTGTGAACGCCACTGACTCCGACGGCAGCATCTCGCAAGTTAGTTTTTTCCTGGATGACAACCCAGCTCCCGAGCTCACGGATTACGAAGCGCCCTATGCCTGGAACTGGTACACAGGCGGAATAACGCCTTGGGGACATACACTCAGAGCCGTCGCCTACGACGACCTCGGCAACAGCCGCAGCACCAGTATCAGCATAATCCTGCTTCCGCCCGCCAATGAAGACTTCGAATCCGGCCTTTTAACCCTCTATCCCTGGGAAAACCTCAGTTCCGGGCCCTGGACGGTGCAATCCGAAACGGTTTACGCCGGTGCCTATGCCGCCAAATCGGGCGCGATAACCCATCTGCAGGAAAGCGTCCTCAGCCTCACCCTCACGGTCCTCGAGGCCGGAGAAGTTGGTTTCTTCAGCAAGGTCTCCTGCGAGAACAATTACGATTATTTGCGTTTTTACATCGACGGGGCCCAGCAGGGTCAATGGACCGGAACGCAGAACTGGGCACTCCAAAGCTACCCCGTCGCGGCTGGAACCCGCACCTTCACCTGGACCTATTACAAAGACCAGGGTGTAAGCTCTGGAAGCGATTGCGCCTGGATCGACCATATCAGCTTTCCCGCTCATAATTCGCCGCCATATGCACCTTCAGGCTTAAACGCAGCAGCAGTCTCACCCTCGCGGATCAGCTTGAACTGGACGGATAACTCCAGCAATGAAACCGAATTTTATGTGGAACGCTCCACGGGGGGAGGATACTGGGCGCTGGTAAACTGGGCCGGTGAAAATGTGACATCCGTCGAAGACAGCGGCCTCGACCCCGCCACCAATTACAGCTACCGGGTGCGTGCCTACAACCAAAACGGAGGCAGCAATTACAGTAACGTGGCCTACGCCGTAACGCACGGTTGCGACTGTCCCGACAACGTCAGCGCGGTACAAATCGCCAACTTTGTAAACCTGAGTTGGAGCGCTCCGGCCAGCGGTGCCGACGGCTATCAGATCTGGCGTTTTGAACTTGTCAACGGACTTTTGGCCAATGGCGTCATGATCACAGCCAATAATATAGCTGGCAATGAATACACAGATCTGAACTGGTATCTGCTGAATCCCGGCGAGTATCTCTGGCAAGTGATGGCGGTTTTGGGATCCACTGTTTCCTTCGCCTCGGAGTCCAATTCCCTGGTTAAGGAAATCAACGGAATCGTCCTCGGGACCATTAGCAACCTGAGCGGAGTGCCACTTGAGAACGCCACTGTGTCCACCG
>CAXYWN010000111.1:0-6434 GCA_964292625.1 uncultured bacterium | reverse complement strand
TCCGGGATGAATCCCGAACCAAAGTCCTGCACCCCTCTGACGAGGGGTTTTGCGGATTAGCTTGTGTTTTCTATACGGGGGTTAAAACGCCCCGCCTATAGTCCTGCACCCCTCTGACGAGGGGTTTTGCGGCTTAGCTTGTATTTTCTATACGGGGGTTAAAACACCCCGCCTATAGTCCTGAACCCCTCTGACGAGGGGCTCCGCTGCGCTTTGCGTCCACCCAATCCCTAACGTGTCATTCCGGGATGCCACGCTTTGGGACTGGGATTATTAAAGTCCGGGATGGGAACATGGATGACGGGACCGACGGGATCTGCTGTATAAATTGATGTAGGGGTTTTCGGCGGAAAACCCTAGATAAAGATATATTTCGACGTTATGCACAACGTCCCTAAAGAATCTGTTATTGTGATTGTCATGCCAACGGTTTATTGAAAATGCACATACAATATCTCGATTCGCCGGACTCCCACGACTCCATCGCATCGCCTCCAGAGTAAGTTCCGGATGGCTCGAATAATCGTTCTTGACAATAAATGATGAGTCCCCATCCGTGCATAAAATCAAGTCCATTAATAGACATCCATAATAAGGAGCTCGATTTGAATAAGTCTCTGTGCCTGATCATAAGCCTGCTCGCGCTGCTGACGTTTTTGCCCGCAGTCCCGAGGAACCTGGTTGTTGTGGAAGTAGCCTCCGGAACCTGGTGCTCGCTTTGCCAGGGCGCTGCCATGGCCTGCCACGATCTTTTGGCTAACGGTGATCCCGTTGCCATTGTAAAGCACCATAATAGCGATAGTTATGCCAATGACTATTCCACCGCGCGCAACATCTTTTACGCGGTCGAAGGCTATCCCACCGCCCATTTTGACGGTGTGAACCGCCACCAGGGAGGCAGTGCTTTATATTCCCAGTATCCAATCTACCTTCCCAAGGTCAATGCAAGATTAGCTATCCCCTCGCATTTCACCATCAACGCGAGCGGAGCCCAGGCGGGCAATCAGTTCCAATTCGCCGTGACCATTTCTCAACCTGAAGCGGACACCAACACAAACATCAAGCTGCACGCCGTTCTCACGGAATCGAATATCAGCCAAATTTGGTACAATCAGACCACCGTGGATAACGTAAATAGGCTGATGAGCCCCGATCAGAACGGAACTCCCATTAACTTGGACACCGGCGGATCCACTACCGTGAACGTGAGCTTCGCGCCAAACGCGGCCTGGGAAATCGACAACTGCGAAGCTGTGTTCTTCCTGCAGAATATGACCTCCAAGGAAATTCTGCAGGCCGTGAAATATTCCCTGGCCGAACTGGTGGGCGATTATCCTGTTTCGCATGACAATCTGGCTTTCCCGGATGTTTACGTGAACGGAACCGCGACCATTGCCATTACGATTACGAATTTCCTGACAACCCCCGCCAGCGGTATTATTGCCATCGATAATGCTGCCTTCGCCAGCAATTTAAGCAGCTTCACCGTCCCGGGAGATTCATCCATCAACGCAAACATTAGTTTCACTCCCACTGCCGCGCAGGCTTACAACGGCATCATGACCATCACAAGCAACCTCTACAACCATCCGAATCTCAGCCTCCCCCTCTCCGGGACCGGATTCAGTAACGCCGCCCCGACAGCCACAAATGTGCTGATAAGCGGGCCGCCTGTCCTATATCAGGAACAGGCCGCCAGCTATGAATTCAGCGACGCGGATGGCAATTCCGAAGGAAGCTCGGTTTATCAATGGTGCCGGATTGTGGATAACCAAACTCAAGCAATTGCAGGGGCAGATCAGCTAATCTACAGCGCTGTGGAAGCAGATCTGGGCTTTTCACTCGCTTTCAGGGTAACCCCGGTGGATCAGCATGGAATGTCCGGTACGCCTATTATAAGCGCCTACACTCTTCCGATCGAGGAACTGCCTCCGCCCAGGAATCTGCAGGCCGCTCTCACCCCTCCCAATACAGTGAACCTAACTTGGGAAAGACCCGAACATTTTGCCGGAAAAGGCATGTCGGGCTATCGCCTCTATCGCAATGGCCTCAACATTTACACCATCACCAATCCGAACACCCTCTCTTTCTCCGATACCGGAGTTCCGACAGGCATCCATGAATACTGGATTTGCACGCTTTTCAACGATTCCACGCTGCTCTCCGAACCATCCAACGTAGCCACTGTCAGCGTTGGCGTGGATAACGACGATCAGATCGCCACCCCGGAGATCTCTGTGAGCGTGCATCCCAATCCTTTCCAAACCAACACGGCTATCAGCATCCAGAGCAAGGCCGGTGCCAAGGTGGAGTTTAGCATCTACAACGTGCGTGGCCAATTGGTGAAGAGTTTTGCACTCACAGCCGACAATTCCGGCCTGGCTAACTTTAGTTGGGACGGCAAGGATAGCCTGGGAAGCAGCGTTAACAGCGGTGTCTATCACTATCGGATGTTCAGCGCCGGCAGCTTGAAAAACGGACGCGTAGTTCTGATGAAATAATCATATCCTGATCGGCAAGATGCCGGTCGGATATCTTGATCAGCCCCGGATTCCAGGTCCGGGGTTTTTCGTTGCCCACTCGGTTTGAAAGTGAGCCTTAGAGTCCCATCGGGACGTCATTTCAGATAGAAGACAATACCCAGAGGCAGCCTGAGTCCCATCGGGACGTCATATTTGCTAAACTCAAATAATATCATCCTAATTAAAAGGTGGTCTCCGGAATAAGCAAAGAGCTGCAAACTCATTATATCTAAAATGTCGTCCCCACGGGACTCTGTCTGGAGTCTGGCCGTTGGGTTTCTATCTGAAATTTCGTCCCGATGGGACTCAGGTTGTATGTGCTTTGGATAGATTCCGACCTGTTTTTCCCAAGAATACACCAGAGGCAGCCTGATATGGTTTACAGATCTGAACAGTCTCACATATTGTGATATTCCGGCTTGCCACATTCCCCTTGACACATTTCTCCACTTCCTTTTAGTATTGTCAGAGTGATATTTATGCTCATTAGGGAGAAACAAATGAAAAATATAAAAGTACTTATGCTTTGTGTGGCACTGCTGTCTGCCCTGAGCGGCGTGATGGCAAAAACCGCTGCCGAGCCCATCCAGATATCCAAAAAACAAATGGATTATCTTCAGCAAATCGTGCCGGAGCTGCAGAAATCTTTAAATCAGACAGATCAAAATATAGCCAAAGCGCTCGCCTCAACTAAGTTTGAGAGCAAGGATGAGGAACAGATCCGGGGGCTGCTTAGGGCGATAATAGAACAAGATTCCTTGATTGTGAATGCATGTTTCGCAGATACCAGGTCCGTCTTGGAAATAGCCGAACCCAGTGAATACAAGCATCTCGAGGGCTCCGACATCAGCGGACAAAGCCACATGATTGAGCTTGCCAAAAAGAAAAAACCGCTGCTCAGCGCCTGTTTCGAAACTGAGGCAGGCTTCCACGCCGTGGTGAACGTTCATCCCCTGTTTGCTAAAAAGAAAAAGTTCCTGGGGTCAATCAGTATTATGATCCGTCCCGACCGCATGGCCACGACTCTGCTGAACAACCTGGAAATACCCAAGAATTATGAGCTCTGGATGATGCAGACGGATGGCATGATCGTGTCCGATCAGAATCCTGAAAAGATTGGCAGGATGCTCTTTGACGATGAGCTAAATGCCCAGTCTCCCAGTTTTGTGGAATTGGCCAGGAAGATTGCCGCGGCAGCCTCGGGAAAGGGAGAGTATAGCTTGATTGATCCCCAGATGCAGGATAGCGTGACCAAAGCTGTGGCTTGGGATACGGTCTCTCTGCACGGCCGTCAGTGGCGGGTGGTGCTGCAAAAAACCCAGGAGAGTCAGGCAAATATGTGCTTAATGTATGAAGGTTTCAGCAAACGCATCTTCACACCGCGTATCCTGGCAGGAGATGTCAATTTCCTGCTGAGTAATGTCGGCGGATTCATCGCTTCCCAAAAAAACAAGACCCTCAGCAAAGCTTTTGTGGAAAAGATCATGAGCGTGGTGACCGGTGTGAACGGCTGTGTATATTGTTCCTGGTTCCACGCCAAACAAGCGTCTGACGCAGGTTTGGATCAAGCTGAGATCGACGATCTATTCCTGCTCCAGTTCGATGCTCAGGCGGATGAATTTGAACTTCCCGCCTTGAAGTATGCCCAGCATTTTGCCGAAACCGGGCGCCATCCAGATCCAGAGGAAACAGCCGCGTTTGTGAACTATTATGGGCAGGAAACCGCCGACGAGATCATGCTCTATATTCGCATGATCCTGTTGGGCAACCTGATGGGAAACACCTACGATGCTTTTCTCAGCCGGCTCAAAGGCTCTCCTGCAGCGGATAGCAATGTCATTTTTGAAACTCTCTTTTTTGTTTCTGTTTTTCCTATGATGTACCCGGCTTCACTCCTGATGGCAAAAAAAGGAGAAAGTGAGATTGAGAGAATAGCCAGGTAAAACACGCCATAGCACAAAAGAGGGGGAACCTCCCTCTCTATACTTATTCAGGTATTTACGTTTTCGTTAGTTACCCGCCTTCACTTGACAGGCCTCTTTCTCAAGCCAAAATGAAGGAATTGCCGCCGGTTTTAGCCAAATAACCCTTGAGTTCGAGGTTGAGCAGGATGGTGGAGAGTTTGCCAAAATTGTGTCCGGAACGCACCAGCAGTTCATCGAAGGTGATTTCGCGCTGTTCGGTCTGGAAGATTTCATAGATCTTTTGTTCGGCCGCGCTGATCTCGGGCAGAATCTCCAGTTGTTCTCCCCCCTCGGCCTCGAAACCCAGGGAAAAGAGGATGTCCTCCGGGGAAGTGACGCACTGAGCGCCGTTCTTGATCAGATAATTTGGCCCCTGGGCGTTGGGATGGGTGATTTCGCCCGGCAGGGCCATCACGTCGCGGTTTTGCTCGATGGCATGTTTGGCTGTGATCAGGGCGCCGCTTTTCAGGGAGCCCTCCACGATGAATACTCTCTGCGAAAGGGCGGAAATGATGCGGTTGCGGGCCACAAAATTCCAGGGATCGAGTTTGGTGCCGGGATCATATTCTGATACCAGGGCGCCAGTTGCGATGATCTGTTCGCCCAGTTCCCGGTTGTGGGAAGGATAGATGGTTTCCAGGCCGCCGGCGAGGACGGCGATGGTGCGGGTGCCGTTTTTGAGCGCGGTGCTGTGGGCCACGGTGTCGATGCCGGTGGCGAGTCCGCTGACGATGGTGGCGCCTTTTCTACAGACTGGTTTCAGCAGTTTGGCACAGCTTTCGCGGCCATAGACAGTGGGTTTCCGGGTGCCGACCACGGCCAGGCAAACCTGTTTCAGCGCGGAACGCAGGTCTCCCCGGAAGTAAAGAATGAGCGGCGGAGCCAGGATGTCGGCGAGTCCCAGCGGATAATCAGCGTCGCCGTAGAACAGGGCTTCAATTTTGTAATGCTCACAGAGTTTGGTGATCTGCTCCAGCCGGGGATGCGGCGTGGCGGCCAGCAGGTGTTCGCGGATGGCGGGGTCGATATGCCGGTCTGCATAGATGGGATGTCCATTTCGACCCACCCAGTCGGGCGGATCGGGATATTTGGCCAGCAGTTCCAGCGCCTCCCGGTGTTTCAGGCCGGGGGCGGATTTGAGGCAGAGCCAGGCCTGCAACTTGCCGGTCATAGGGTTTGCAAGAGTTTGAAAAGTTTATATTTCAGTTCGTCGAGCTTGATTTGCCCCACCGACGAGATGGCAAGCGTTTCCACTCCGAACTCTGTCTGAAGCCGTGATTTGATGCCAGCCAGGAGCTCTTCGCGCTCTTCAAGCGGGATGGTGTCGAGCTTGCTGAGCACCACCATGGAGGGTTTTTTATCCATGAAGGGGTCATGTAAATAGAGCTCGGAACGCAGGGTGCGATAATCTTCGGCGGGGTCGGGTGAGCCCACTTCGATGATAAAAAGGAGCAGACTGGTGCGCTGAATGTGGCGCAGGAATTGATGTCCGAGCCCTTTGCCAAGGTGCGCGCCCTCGATGATACCGGGGATGTCTGCCATCACAAAAGACTGGTACTCGCCCACGCGCACCACGCCCAGCATGGGTTCCAGGGTGGTAAATTCATAATCGGCTATCTTGGGCCGGGCGGAGGAAAGCACACTCAACAGGGTCGATTTACCGGCGTTGGGAAAACCAACCAAACCTACGTCCGCCATCAGTTTCAGCACTAGTTCCAGTTCCAAATCCTGGGTTAGCTTGCCCAGGGTGGCATGGCGCGGAGCCTGGTTTGTGGGAGTGGCAAAATTGCTGTTGCCCTTGCCGCCGCGGCCACCACGGGCGAGGATAAGCTCTTCCTGATGGCTGGTGATATCGGCGAGCTTGACCTTAGTTGCGTTTTCTTCCAGGAGAAAAATCTCTGTGCCCAGAGGCAGACGGAGATAGATGTTGGCACCGCCGGCACCGGTT
>CAXYWN010000110.1:0-6444 GCA_964292625.1 uncultured bacterium | reverse complement strand
AGCAACCGGATTATCGGCATCACGCAGTCCACCTGCAGGGGGCCGGACCAAGGGAAGCGGGAGGGCGGAAATTCGATCCAGACCAAACGGGAATCCAGCAAGTCAATACCGCTGGCCGGCAAAGCCTCTTGCTGCCTGGGCTCGGTTGAGATGAGCCGGTCCTGGTAATAGTGCTGAATGATGTCCGCGATCTCATCGTGCATGCGATAATGCTGATGCAACATCGTAGTGGCATCCAGCCAGCCGTTGGCCTTGCAAACCCGGTCCAGACGTTCCATCAGCGATTGGCCATAGGAACCGTAACAGAGGCCGTCCAGCTTGTCGTCGCTGAAGGAAAAACCTTCATCGGACTGGCGGGTGATGGGAGGAAGCTGGTTTTGGTCGCCGATAAAAATGGTTTTGCCAATTCTGGCGATGATGCCCAGGATGCTGTTTTCCATAATCTGCGAGGCTTCGTCTATCACCAGTTCGTCGAGGCTGACCACATCGAGCAAATCGTTCAGCCAGGCGTTGCAGCTCTGTACCGTTGCCACCCAGACCCGGCATGCTTTGAGGACATCGGATACTTCCTGAAACTTTTTGCCCTCGATGCGGGTATCCATCAGTTCATCTTTCACTTCTTCAGACTGGCCGGTGCGGATGAACTCAATGCCCCGTTTGCGCAGATTCAGGCAAATCTCGTCCACGGCCCGGTTGGTGAAACTGAGGATGAGGACATTCTTGTCGGTTTCGGTGTAGAGCTTGTGGATATAGCGGGTGAGCAGGCCGGAAGTCTTGCCGGTGCCGGGCGGGCCCTGCACGATGTGGTAATCAAGCGCAGCAAACATTTTCTGAATCACCTGGTCAAAGGGATCGGGTGGGATTTCGGTAAGCGGCTCCGAACGTGGCCGGCTGAGCCCCATGAAGAGGCTCCGCTTTTGGGGACTGGCCTGAAGAAAAGTGACAATCGAGCTTAGAGGGGTGTAGAGAGAGGTTTCCAGAATGTCGTGCTCCAGCGCCCAAAGCTCTTCTTTGAAATCCTGATCATTGTGCCTCAAACCTCCACGAAACGATACATCCAGGTATTCGCTCGTGATGCTGAGGATCTTGCCGCGGAAAATCTCCTGGCTGTCCACGCTTATTCTTTGCCGATAGAGAACCACCATGTCGCCGGCGCGGAAATCCGTGATCAGGCTGTCTCCGGAAAGCTCGAAGCGAACTTGGTTGAACCTGATCTCCTCCACCTTGAGGGAACTGAGGATGCGATAGTGATCCGTTTTGGTTTGCGCGCTTTCCTGCCAGAGAGAGTTGTGGCCGTAGATGCTCTGGGGGCCAAGGCCTCCGGTTTTCTCGTGCCAGATTTCCCGCACCAGCAGGCGCAGGTGTTCCAAAAACCACTGATACTCGTGTTCTTCCAGGGAATTGAGCATCGTGATGATGCTGCCGTTCTTTTCCTGGATGAAGAGCGGCTCCTGGGTGAATTTGCTTTTGCGCAGCCATTTGAAAAAGAAGTTCGGATCCAGCGCCAGATTGCGCATAATCCCCGTCATCCGGTTGCGGCACATGATCAGATCCTGTTCCAGTTGATTGGTGCTGACCACGTGGCGCAGATGATTTTCCTTCGCTCCGGAATAGAGGATGCTGCTGTAGCCTTGAGGCACGCGTCCGCCGCAACCGCGGATGATCATATTGTAGGCAGCCACCTGCATCTGCTGCTGAATCCAGACATTATCCCGGGGCGGCGTACCGCTTTTAAGTTCCACGATATGCCTTTTTCCGTCGCGCTCGTACAGTATATCCAGCCTGCCCTGAAGTCCGTAGGAAGGGCAGATATAGGAAGGTTCCAGTTGCACGGCGTCCTGCTGGAGGGAGTGGGCAAAGTCGCTGATTACGGGAAAATGGCTGGCAAGGATGGTGTTGTAGATACTCAGGGCGGAATCCAGTCCCATCGATACCAGGGTGATGGGCTGTTTGGCCATGCTGACGCGGAAAAGGTCTTGATAATCGGATTCCGGGGCATAGACCAAATCGTCCAGAATGCTGTTGACCATGATCCCCAGCACCATTTTCTCTGAAGCGGAACCTCTGATCATACGGTTCAGGATATTATATTCCGGACGTGAACCTTTTGGGGTGAAGCATTCAGCCACGGCACTGGCGTCGAGTAAAAAATCCGGCTCGACCACGATCAACGTGGAGGGATTGCTCTGATACCATTGATGGCGCCCGCTGATCGGGGTAAGGTGAATGCAATTGAGGGTGCAATAGCGCCAGAGAACCTTGTTCAGCACACTCCATTGCCGGCCTTCACCGTTGAGATCGTTGAGAAATATGGTGCAGTCGGTCCCATCCTCGAGTGTCGCGATGAGTTTGAGCCCGCCCACCCGGTCATCTTTGCGGATGAGTTCCCAAGCCTGGACCACGCTCTGAAAGGTTTGTTTGGGCACGTGGCTGCCCATCCTGAAAGGTTTTGCCTCATTTTGGGCAATATAGGCGTCGGTCTCTTCGTCCCGGGTTTCCGGATCCAGCCAAACCAGCAGATCCCGGGTGGCGTGGATGGCGCTTTGCCAGGTGGGCTGGCTGGCCCGGAAATCATCTTCGTGAGCGGCTTTGTTGCAGATAATGCGCAGTTGGTTGAGCTGGGCGGAAAGTTCCGCAGGGGCCTCATGCTTTTCGTGCGCATATTGCATCCGGGCAAAAAGCCCGCTGAAGCTGACTCCGCTGTCCGCGCTCAGCTTTTTATAGACGCCTTCCAGAAGTTGCCGCACCAAAACCAGTTTGTTCTTTGGTTCGGCAGGATCAACGATCAGCTCACGCAGGCGAGCGTAGGCCTGAGTGATCTGTTCGGGGGCCAAAAGGGTCATTTTTTGGCGCTTTTCCTTTTCAGATAGGTGGCCCGCACCCAGCCCCAGTTAAAATATAGATGCAGCAGACCGGCGATCAGGAAAAGAATGCCGCCAATCTCGTGAAGTTCATACCAAGCGTGGATTTCAGTGATTTTGTAGCCGGTGAGGCCGATCAGAACCATAAGGAACAGTAGTAACAAGATAGGATTGAGGATTTTGAGGGCTTTGTTTTTCATTCGGATTCTCCTATTTCTTCGGTATTGGTGAAAAATGCCTGCACAAAGGCGTTTACGTCAAAAACTTCAAGGTCGCCAATGCCTTCGCCGACTCCGATAAAACGCACCGGCAAATCGAGGTTGTGCTTGAGGTTGAAGATGATGCCGCCCTTGGAGGTGCCGTCGTATTTACTGAGGATGAGGCCGGTGAGCGCCATCGACTTGTCGAAGTTCACCGCCTGCGAAATCGCGTTTTGCCCTGTGGTGGCGCCCACAACCAAAAGGGCCTGGTGTGGTGCTTCCGGGATCAGTTTCTTGATCGTGCGGTCGATCTTGCTGAGCTCTTTCATCAGGTTTTCCCGCGTGTGCTGGCGTCCGGCTGTGTCGATGAGCACCACATCGAAACCCTTGGCCAGGGCGGAGGAGATGCCGTCATAGATCACGGAGGAAGGATCGGCATCCGGCTGTGAGCGGATCAGAGTCGCGCCGGCGCGCTCGGTCCAGATGGCCAGTTGTTCGATCGCCGCTGCCCGGAAAGTGTCCCCAGCGACTACCATCACGCGTTTTCCCGCTTTGATCAGCGAATCCGCGATTTTGCCGATGCTGGTGGTCTTCCCCACTCCGTTCACGCCCACAAATACGATTATATAAGGCTTATGGTCGATTTCGTCAAAGAGGCTCACCGCTTCGGCGTAATCCTGGGTCAGAATGTCTTGCATGATCTCCTGCAGCGCGGTCTGCACCTCGGTAGCCTCAGTGATCCGATCGATGCGGACCCGCTCGGTGAGACGCTCCATAATCATCTGAGTCATTTCCACGCCGGTGTCGCATTTGAGCAGAATCTCTTCGATCTCCTCCATCAATTCTTCATCGACCTTGCCCCGCAGGCTCACCGCTTCGGCAATCTTGCCCAAAAATCCGCTCTTGGTGCGGGCCAGTTTTTTTCTCAAACTGCTTATGAGGCTCATTGTGATACTCCAAATCGTTTCAAAGTCCCCTTCCCGGCTGGTTTTTATGCCAGGCCAGGATCGAGGCCCAAGCCCTGTCTGCCACTTTTATGATTGACACCAGTGCCGCCTGCCAATATTTAGTATCTTTACTTAAAGTCAATAAAAATCTATACGAGGCCTTAATGAAAAACACAAAATTCAAGCCCATATTCCTGCTGGCACTGCTCTTTCCTCTGATCGGAGCCGGATTGGGACATCTGCTCTCCGGCATGGGAACCCAGCCCGCTACCCAGACCGTGAGTTCGATATCTGACGCCAAACCGGGAGAAACAGTCACGATCCTGTCGCCGGACGATCCTCTGCCCAGCAGGGAAACCAGGACACCGGGAAGTCTTGAACTGAACGTCTATCTGGCGCTGATCTGCGGTTTCGTAGCCTTGCTATATCAATATTTGAAGAGCCCGTTGGCTTGGAGCGCCGTTATTTTACTCGCTCTGGGCTTCGCGCTGATCTATCATAATCAGATCGGATTTCCGCTCACGCAGTTTTTCCTGATCAATCTGGGACTGGGCGCTCTGCTGACCCTGCTGATCAAATTCCTCTTTTTCCACAAGGCGCTGCTCCGCTTTCGCATGATTGTCACCTCCCTGGTGGGAGCGGGTTTGATCGCGCTCTATTACCGCGGCCTGTTTTGGCTTACGAACAGCACCTTCGAGCCTGGTTACTGGTCCGGATTCTTCGTTAACGGACTCCTGCTCTTTGTGTTCATCGCCTTTGGCCTGTCTCTGGCAGACATGATCATCCAGCGCGCTGACCTGCAAAACCTCAGGCTGGAACGCTCCTTGGACGACGAGGACGAGGATGCTTGAAGACAGGGATTTCTTTGTTCTGGACAAACCGGAGGGCGTGCTCGACCCCGAAGCTATCTTCGGCAACAGGAATCCACTGCACGTGGAAATCGGCTCCGGCAAGGGAGAATTTCTCTCCCAATACGCGGCGCTGCATCCGGACTGGAATTTTCTCGGCTTTGAATTTGCCGATAAAAGAATCCGCAACATCCTGAAAAAGATCTCTCCCGAACGGCATCCCAATGTCCGCTTGCTACGCCTGAAAGTGGATGCCGGCATCGCGGAACTGCTCGCCCCAATCTCCGTTCAAAGCGTCTATATTCAGCATCCGGACCCTTGGCCGAAACGCAAGCATCATAAACACCGCCTCTTCCAGCCGGATTTTCTGGCAGCTTTGGCTTCCGTAATGGAGCCGGAAGCACGCTTGCACATCTCCACCGATCACGAAGAATATGCCCATTGGATCGCTGATCTCTTTAGCCGCCAACCGGAGTTTGTTTCGCTTCAGAGTGACGTGATTCAATCCACGCCAAGCCTGGAAGACCATGTGAGCACCTGGTACGAAATCGAACAGCGGCGTCAGGGATTTGAACCTCATTATATGCTATTCAAGCGCATCTGAGCGCTCGATTTACAGATTAAAATGACTGCTTGATGACCAAACTTAACGAAATCACCGGCCGGAAACTCTGGCTTGCGCCTCTGGCCGGCTATACAGACTGCGCCTATCGCCAGCTCTGCAAACAAAGCGGAGCAGACGTGATGGTGAGCGAAATGGTGAGTGCAGACGGCCTGATCCGGGATTCCAAAAAGACCGTCCAGTTCATCCACTTTGAGGAGAGCGAGCGGCCATTTGGAATCCAATTGTTCGGCTCCGAACCCGCGGTCCTGGCCGGGGCGGCAGAATTCTGCCTGCAGTTCAAGCCGGATTTCATCGATATCAACATGGGTTGTCCGGTGAAAAAAGTGGTGAAACGCGGAGCTGGATCGGCCCTGATGAAAAACCCGCCGTTGGCGGAAGCGATTGTGCGCGAACTGAGTTCTGTGCTCAAAGGAAGCTGTTTACTGGGCGTAAAATTCCGCAGCGGTTGGAACGCTCAGACCCTCAACTATCTGGAATTCGGCCAGCTCTTGCAAGCTGCCGGAGCTGATTTTATCTGCCTCCACGCGCGCACTCAGACCCAGATGTTCTCCGGACAGGCAGATTGGTCTCACATCGCAAGTCTGAAAAAGCAGCTTTCCATTCCCCTGATCGGCAATGGAGACATCCAAAGCCCCGAAGACGCGCTAAAAATGCTGACTGCAACAGGCTGCGATTCAGTGATGATCGGACGTGGAGCTCTGGGCAAACCATGGATCTTTTCCCAAATCCGCCAGCTTTGGGACACGGGGGATTACCGTCCCGTGACCCGCACCCTCCTGCTGGAAACCATTTTCAGCCACATCAACCACGCGCTCCGCTACAAAGAAGAACGGATAGTTTACAAGGAACTGCGCTCCCAGCTCTGTTTTTATACCAAAGGATTGGTGGGCAGCTCTGAACTGCGCCAGGCGATCAACCGGGCCCAGAGGACTGACGAAATCAAAGACCTGATCCGGACCAGCG
>CAXYWN010000109.1:0-6490 GCA_964292625.1 uncultured bacterium | reverse complement strand
GTGGAATTTTCGTTCGGGGTGGTTCCGTTGAGCGTATAGCGAATGGTGGCGCCGGGAGTGGGGGGACTGGTCGCAACATTGACGGGCTGCGTAAACACTCCTGCCGGAGGATTGAAAGTTGGCATGGCAGCGGCTCCCTGGGAGGGTGCGGTGATGCGGATGTTGTCGATCCGGTTGTTGCCAACAGCCGAGGTGCAGCCGGTCAGAACCACGCGGATAGCGAAATTAGGATTGTTGGCCACGCCGGCAACGCCGGTAAAATCAACCGACACAGCCTGTCCGGCCACCCAGTTGTTTTCATAGCCGGAAATATCAACGGATTCTTTGGTAAGCCAGTCGGTCCCGTTGATGGTATATTTGAATTCCTGGGTGTTAAACCCGGTGGAAGTCTTGCGGGTGGGGTAGGAAAGCACGATATTGTCGTATCCGACTGTAGAGGCCGTTAAAGTGAAATAGGCGCCGTTATTCACCTGATCCACTCCGCCACGAGGAGCGAAACTGCCTCCGTTGCTTTCACCATCTACGCCATTCATCGTGGTTCCGGCGAAAGAAAAGGCTTCCGTGAACGTGTAGCTGAGCTGCCCGTTACCTACCGCCGAGGCGATGGGTTGGGCCCAAGTCTGATCAGTAGGCGGCGTATTGGCATTAAAATTCCAATAATACACCAGAGTTTGTCCGTAAACCGCGCCGAAGGCGAGGATCACGACTAACAACATCAAGGTCTTTTTCATAATTCCTCCATGAATTATTTTATCGTTTATAAATCCTTGCTTTGAATCGTGGATTCATAGCTTAGACATTATTTCCAAAGCGCAAAACAAAAATGATCCGGCCAGCAGGATGCTGTCCAAGCGGTCCAAAATTCCCCCGTGACCGGGGATCAGCTTTGAACTATCTTTCACCTGGCAAAAGCGTTTTAGCATACTTTCCACCAAGTCGCCGAACTGGCCGACAACCCCTGCCGCGAAAGCCAGCAGCAACAGCACAGGCAAATCGTGATAAGAGGTCACCAAATATAATATAATCACTATAATGAAGGGAGCAAGCGCTCCGACGATGGTTCCTTGCAGAGACTTATTGGGGCTCATCGCAAAGAGCCCGCGCTTTTTTCCCCATTTCGTCCCCACCAGATAAGCCAGGCTATCGGTAATCCAAATGAGGACCACGAGCCATAAAAGGAGCCGGGGCTGCTGATGCTCCAGGCCAAGGCGAACGCACAGAGCGGGGAGGACGGCGGTGTAGATCACCCCAAAAATCTCCAAGGCGGCCAGAGGTACGGAAGTCTGCTCATTCCAGCGCAGAAGCGCCTCCAAAAAAGCTATGAGGAGCACGGCAAAGAGCGACGGCAACAAGAGCTCTGGCAGCAAAACGATCTGAGCGTAAACTGCCAGGGCGACGGCTATCCAGTGCCAAGGGACGGGGATCTTGATTTTGCGGAGCATGGCGATGTATTCGCCGGAACCCAGAATTACCGCAAGGGCGAAAAACACGATCAGATAGGGCCCGCCGAACCACAGCGCGGCCAGAATTATAGGGATGAAAGCCACGGCAATGGCGAGCCGTTTCTGCAGTTCGGTCATTTGTTTTCCAAGCCTCCGAACCTGCGCTTACGGCTTTGGAAATCCACCAGAGCTGCAATGAAAGCCACCTTGTCAAAATCCGGCCAGAGGGTTTCGGTGATGTAGATTTCGGCGTAGGCGCCCTGCCACAGCATAAAATTGGATATCCGGCTCTCCCCGCTGCTGCGGATAATCAGGTCCGGATCGGGCTGGCCGGCGGTGTAGAGATATTGGGAAAAATCTTCCGGGGTCAGGTTTTTAATTAGTTCCGGATGGTTGACGTTTTGGCTAAAAAGCTTTTGAATGCCTTCCACAATCTCGGTGCGGCTGCCATAGTTGAAGGCCATGTTTACCGTGAGGCCGGTGTTGTGGCGGGTGGCGGCGGCCAGTTCACGGATCTCGGCCAGATAGGCGGGATCCAGCCTCGCTTCACTGCCAATGATGTTCACATAGACATTCTGTTTGTTCAGTTCTGGGATTTCCTTTACCAAAAACTCCTTGAGTAATTTCAGCAAACCATCGACCTCTTCCTCCGGACGGTTCCAGTTCTCCGTGGAAAAAGCGTAAAAGGTAATATACCCCAGTTTCAGCTCCACTGCCAGTTCCACCACCTGCCGGACGGCCTTGGCACCGGCGCGGTGGCCATACATGCGGGGTCGCCTTTTTTGTGCGGCCCAACGTCCGTTTCCGTCCATAATGATGCCCACGTGCGCGGGCAGGAGCTTCAGGTCTAATCGGGGCAGGAGCTTTTTATAATCCACCGGGGCCTCACTGCATCTTTTTCTGCGCCCTGAATTTCAGCCAGGCGTAGATGAAGCCGTCCAGATCTCCGTCCATAACTTTATCCACCGCTCCCACCTCGTGGTTGGTGCGGTGGTCTTTCACCATCTGATAGGGCTGAAAAACGTAGGAACGAATCTGATTGCCCCAGCCGATATCAGTCTTTCCGGCTTCTTCCACTTTCTTCTCAGCTTCGCGCTGTTCCTCGTAGTGTTGGTAGAGCCTGGAACGGAGAATGGCCATGGCTTTTTCGCGGTTTTGGATTTGAGAGCGCTCGTTTTGGCAGGAGACCACAATGCCAGTGGGCAGATGGGTGATGCGGACCGCGGAATCGGTGGTGTTCACGTGCTGTCCGCCGGCGCCGCTGGAACGGTAGGTATCCACCTTGATGTCCTTGGTGTCAATCTCCACCGCGATGTCGTCTTCAAATTCCGGATAGACGTAAACGGAGGCAAAGGAGGTCTGTCGTTTACCCTGGGCGTTGAAAGGAGAGATGCGCACCAAGCGATGAATGCCGATTTCGGCTACGAGCATGCCATAGGCATAGTTCCCGACAATCTCCATGCTCACGCTCTTGAGTCCTGCTTCTTCGCCAGACAGCGAATCTATAATGGTGATAGAAAACTTGTTTTGCTCGGCCCAGCGCGTGTACATACGCAACAGCATCTCTGTCCAGTCCTGCGCTTCAGTGCCGCCAGCCCCGGCATGGATCACCAGCAGGGCGTTTTCGTTGGCGTATTTTTCGTTCAGGTAACACTCGATCTCGGCCTTATCGATAAACTGCTTCTGGGCGGGAAGATCCACCACCGCTTCGGCTAACAGAGTGGGGTTGGGATCCTCATCGAGCAGCAGCAGATAGGTCTCCAGTTCGCTTTTGAGAGTCTCCAGGGTATTGATATGAGAAATCTCGCCATTCACCTGGCTGATCTGGCGGGTGACCTTTTTGGCTTCGTTTTGGTCATTCCAGAAATCAGGGGTGTTTATCTGCTCCTGGAGTCTGGCCGCCAGGGCCTGTTTTTGTTCGAGGTCAAAGTAACCTCCGAATCTCTGAAATCTGGGAGATCAGAGCGCTTGCTTCTTTGCGGTAATCGGTGTATTCCATTAGTGGTTGCCTGCTTTTGTCTGTATAAAAATTCTATTTTTTCATATAATCTGGATTGGGTGATTTTGTCAATTTATTTATGATAACTCAGAATTTCATTGACAGATTGGCCCTCCTTTCATAAATTAAACCTGTCCTATATAAAATGTGGAATTTTCGAAAACAACGACTCATACTGAGGTGACAAACATGATTCCTGTCTTATGGTACATAGCCCCGGTGGGGGCAGTTCTGGCGCTGATTTTCGCAGCGATTTTCTTTTATCAGGTTAAGAGGGCCAATCCCGGCAATGCCAGGATGGTCGAGATAGCTTCCTATGTGCGCGAAGGTGCGTTTGCCTACTTGAAACAGCAGTACAAAGGAGTGGCATTATTCTTCCTGGGAGCTTTCCTGGTTTTCCTCTTCATGGCGCAGGTGCTGCACGTCCTGCACTGGTTGGTGCCCTTCGCTTTCCTCACCGGCGGATTCTTCAGTGCTTTGGCCGGTTTTGTGGGCATGAACATGGCTACATTGGCCTCCAACCGCACCGCCCAGGCCTGTTCTGAAAGCTTGAACAAGGGACTCAAAATTGCCTTCCGCGGCGGTGCCGTGATGGGCCTCACCGTGGTCGGACTCGCGTTGATCGACATCTCCGCCTGGTTTTTCATCCTCAATAATGCCGGATATTCGCTGCACATGATTACGGTCGTGATGCTCAGCTTTGGCATGGGCGCTTCGACTCAGGCCTTGTTTGCCCGCTTGGGCGGAGGAATCTTCACCAAGGCGGCGGATGTGGGGGCAGACCTGGTTGGCAAAGTGGAAGCCGAGATTCCTGAAGACGACGTGCGTAACCCCGCCACCATCGCCGACAACGTGGGCGACAACGTGGGCGACGTGGCCGGCATGGGCGCGGACCTGTATGAAAGCTACGCCGGTTCAATTTTGGCCACAGCCGCTTTGGGTTTGAGCGCCGCCGCAGCCATAGGGATAAGCGCACCCAAGGAACAAATCTTATTTGTGGTCGCGCCAATGATCCTGGCTGGAATTGGTGCCCTGCTCTCCATCCTGGGTGTATTTATGGTGAGCACCAAAGAAAACGCCGGCCCCAAGGAACTGATGTTCGCGCTGAACAAGAGCGTGTATGGAACTTCCCTGCTGATCGCGATCTCTGCTTTCTTCCTCACCCGGGCAATACTTCCCCCCGATTACTGGTTTGGCATCTTCATCTCCACCGTCATCGGCCTGGTTTGCGGCATCCTGATCGGGCTCTTCACCGAGCACGACACCTCACACAGTTACAAACCCACGCGCAACATTGCCGCGCAGGGCATCTACGGACCCGCAACCGTGATCCTGGAAGGATTCGCCCTCGGGATGCGTTCCACGGCTGGACCGGTTCTAACCATCGTGGCCGGAATCCTGATCGCCTTCATCTGCAGCCACGGCTTCCAGTCAATTGAGATGGGGCTCTACGGCATCGGCTTCGGCGCCGTGGGTATGCTGGCTACTTTGGGAGTCACGCTTGCCATGGACGCTTTTGGGCCCATTGCCGACAACGCCGGCGGCAACGCCCAGATGTCGCACCTCCCCGTAACTGTGCGCGGGATGACGGACAATCTGGACAGCGTGGGCAACACCACCGCCGCCACCGGAAAAGGTTTCGCGATCGGTTCAGCCGCCCTCACCGCCATGGCATTGCTGGCGGCTTATCTGGAAGAGGTGCGGGCCGGACTCTTGATGGCAGGTGAAAAAGCCGGACAAGTTCTCTTCATGACCATCAACTATGGCAAGGACATGGTGGAGCATGTCCGCGTGGAAAATGCCACGGTGATGGATTTTATCAATTTTTACCAGATTCAGGTACTCAATCCGAAGTTCCTGCTGGGCGTTTTCATTGGCGGAATGGTTGTCTATGTCTTTGCCGCGCTCACGATCAAGGCGGTGGGCAAAGCCGCCGGAACGATGGTCACAGAGGTACGACGCCAGTTTCATGAGATCCCCGGGATCCTGGAAGGAACCGCCAAACCGGATTATAATAGCTGCGTAACAATCGCCACCATCGGCGCCCAACAGGAGATGCTCCTGCCCGCTGTGATTGGACTTCTTACCCCGATAATCACCGGCCTCATCTTCGGTGTGGCAGGTGTTTTGGGTGTATTGTCCGGAGCTCTGGTCAGCGGTTTTGTGCTGGCCGTGATGCTCAACAACTCCGGCGGAGCCTGGGATAATGCCAAGAAATATGTGGAAACCGGCGAATATGGCGGGAAATCCTCCTCCGTGCACAAAGCCACCGTGGTTGGCGACACCGTGGGCGATCCCTTCAAGGACACCGCGGGACCCTGCATCAACATCCTGATCAAGCTGATGAGCATGGTCTCCATCGTCTTTGCGGGATTGATTGTCAATTATTCCCTGCGCGTGGAAACCATCCAGCCTCCCTTCACCAAACAGGGTGTCGTTATGAGCCGCCACAACGAGATTGTGAAGGTGAATAAGGCCGATTTTGACAAAAGTTCCTGTGCCGGATGTGATAGGATCAGCCCGGATTGCTTCGCAGAGATCAAAGCGAATGGATCCGCGGCGGAGGCTTCAAAGGACGAACTCTCCGACCAAGCCCCGATTCCTCCGGCCAAGACAGCAGTCCCCGGTAAACAGAACCCTGAATAAACATTTAAGCAACGTTTAAAACCATTACGGAGCTGGGCTTCTCAGAAGTTCCCGGCTCCGTTTTCTTTTGGCCCAATTCTTTTTTAGCCCATGTATGGCTCTCTTTCAAGTCGAGCGGATATGAGGACAGAATCGACCTGCTTCCTAACTTTCTTCCAGCTCATCTGCTTCTAATTCATTTCCCGCACAGTACCCACGGCAGCCAGGAGTAGTGTGCGGGAAGCAATCCAGATGCTAACGCGCCAAGCTCAAGGGCCAAATATGAGTGGGCAGGAGACTGGGCATCCACAATAAAATGAAGGCGCGAAAGGTAATTTCCGCGCCTTCTGATAATTGGTTCCGGCGGCTGGACTGATAAGGGCCGGAACCTTATAATGGGGTTTTATTTACTGTTTGGCAATCT
>CAXYWN010000108.1:0-6620 GCA_964292625.1 uncultured bacterium | reverse complement strand
TTATAGAAACTAATTCTTGACAAGATATCAGGACTGGGATTAGCATGTTTTTGATTGGTTTTGGTACTCGCAATCAGCCACAAATATATTTTCAAAGGCGAAGATCTGTGATGGGTCTTCAAAGAGCATGAAGAATGAGTTGAGATTTACACCAATATTTGGGACTCAACCATCTAAACAATAAGTAGTCATAAAAGGAGTTATCTCATGAACAGAAAAAATTACTTTTGGAACATCCTCTTCCTGACACTGCTGTTACTTCTAATCTCAAGCTGCAACAATCCAAACGATCCAAATGGGCCAATTCCTGAACAAATGGCCTATGCCCCCGGTGGATCTTTTATCATGGGTAGAACAATCGGAACGGGATATTGCAATGAACTGCCAACCCACAAAGTCACTTTGGGTTCCTTCTATCTAAGCAAATATGAGGTCACACAGGCGGAGTACGCTGCCATCATGGGTCACAATCCGGCTCATGATCATGGAGTTGGGGATAATTATCCAGTGTATTACGTTAGCTGGTATTCAGCCCTTGTGTACTGCAATCTGCGTAGCTTTGCCGAGGGCTTTACGCCTGTTTATACTATTGGTGGTCCCACCATTCCGGATCATTGGGGAGAGCTTCCCACCGATTACAATGAGAACTGGAGTTCGGCTATCTGCAATTGGAGGGCCAATGGCTACCGTTTACCCACAGAGGCGGAGTGGGAATATGCCGCCCGTGGAGGCACCAATACTCCGGACTACCTCTATAGCGGTTCAGATGATCTGGATTCTGTGGCGTGGCATTATGGTAACCATGACGCACAACCAGTTGGCACTAAAGCTCCCAATGCGCTGGGTTTTTACGACATGAGCGGGAATATCTGTGAAATGTGTTGGGATCGGTATTTGGACACCTATTACGAAAGCAGCCCAAGCAGCAATCCCAGAGGTCCCGATAGCGGTTCATTGCGTATTATTCGTGGCGGTGGCTGGGTACATGGTGAATATCCCGAGGATTACCGAATTGCGGCCCGGAGCTTCTTCATCCCGCAAATCAGCGTGTACCTCAACGTCGGCTTCCGCGTCTGTAGGGGGCGTCTGTAATCTTTTATGCTTATTAGCTCTTTACCTTGGAATGCATAAAGTGAAATATGATTTAAGCAAGCCATACGCCGTTGTTGCAGGGCAGATTTGCCGTGGCCAAGCCCGTCCGTGAAAGGCTGCATAAAATAGTATTTTCCGATGCGCCGGTATCGCAGAAAGAGCTTTTCAGTTGCCATGCGCTATCCTTCGCTTATGGAACCGCTCCTTTGCTCTCCGACATCTATTTCTATGCCCTGGCAGGAGAGAAAATCTGGCTCACAGGCCGCAACGGTTCGGGAAAGACCACTCTGTTAAACCTGATTTCTGGTGAGCTGCAGCCGCTTAAGGGACACATTGCCTACCGGGAACGGTTGAGAATCGGATTCTATAAACAGGATTTATCCCGGTTGCCGGCTGAAGCTACCGTGATAGACTATCTGAAGCTGGGCGAACCGGATGAGGTGAAAATCCGTAACTATATGGGCTGTTTGGGGCTTGCCGGCGATATTGCCTTTGCCAGGATCGGCCTGCTGTCCTGGGGAGAAAAGGCAAAGCTGCAAGTAGCCGAGCTGCTGCTTGCAGAATATAATGTGCTGTTGCTGGATGAACCTACCAATCACCTGGATATCCGCACCCGGGAGATGCTGGAAGAGGCACTCGGGCAATATCCCGGAGCGGTGGTATTTGTCTCGCATGACAGAGCTTTTATCCGCAATATCGCCACAAGGGAGTATAATCTCGATACGTAAAAAGACCTTTGTATGATAAAAGAATGGCACAGAGCCAGATTGAAAGCCCGGATCGAACCACTGATTAAAAAATGGCAGGATGTCATTGGAGTTCAGATCACAGAATGGTCAGTCAAACAAATGAAGACCAGGTGGGGAACTTGCAACATCAACGCAAAACGTGTCTGGATCAATCTGGAACTGGCGAAGAAACCTGAAGACTGCCTGGAATATATCATCGTCCATGAACTGGTACATCTGCTGGAGAAGCATCACAATGATAACTTTAGATCGCTGATGGATAAGTACCTTCCAGACTGGAGAGTCCGGAAGGATAAGTTGAACAAATTCCCCCTTAGCCATGAGGAGTGGGGTATTGACATAACAGACTACAAATAATATGTAATAGATGCACAACTATGTCTTTAGTGGACTCACTTTGTTTTTAACTCATTCATCCTAATCTTCTTTACTTGGTTTTGGCGTCAACTCTTTTAGGACGAGACATGGCTCCCCTTATCAATACGGTATCAATACGGGATCAATACGGATGAAATCCGTATTGATTCCGTATTGATACCGTAATGATAATGGGGGCGGAGCGGGGAAATATTGGAAAATCAGTTTCTGATCAGGGCGATTTTCCTCACCAGGCTGTTTCCTCCGCTATCCAGGCGGAGGAAATAGATACCCGAAGCGCAGACAGAGCCGTTGGCGTCTTTGCCGTCCCAGAGTTGGAGAAAGGTTCCGGGGTTGGCGCTGGAGTCGAAGAGCTCGCGCACGATTTGGCCTCTGGCGTTCACAATCCGCAGTTGGGCAGGGCCGGCGACCGCCGCTGAGAAGCGGATCATGGTCTTTTCCGCAAAGGGATTGGGGAAGTTTTCCAGGCTGAGCTTCACCGGGGGAACTTCGTAGCGGGGTTCGGAGGGTTGGCCCAGCGAGGTCAGCAGGGTCTTGCTTTCCAGATACACTTCGCCGGGTTCATAGACCGCGGCGACCTTGATCTGATACCAGAGCGCCGGGTCCAGATCCCAGAGCCAGACAGAGCGGCTGGAGCCGGGCAATTCCCTCACAGCCCACTGTGAGGCGGGAGCGTCAAAGGGTTTGTATTTCAGCTCAAAATGGTGAGGGTCGGTGTAGGAATGCCAGTCCAGCCGGGCCACTTGGCCGTCAACGACCTGAATGTCCATCAGATAGGGTATGCATGTGAGGCCGCTGGCGGGGCCTATTTCGAGGCCGCCGGCGATGAAGGCGTCGATGTTTTGGGAAAGGTTCTGCATTTCCGCGAGTCCGTTGCCGGCGAAATAGACGCTGTAATAGCTAAGGCTTGCGCCCGGGGCCAGATTTAGCCTGCCATCAGGATTTGGATCGTCCTCGCCGGGCTGATTGCCGTAGAGGGTGTTCAGAAAACGGGTGTCGCCCCAGGCCGGTTCTTCTATCACATGAACTCCCTCTTCCTCCGACCGCAAGGGAGAATAGGGAGAATATTCGCCGCCCCGGGGATTGCGGCCCGTCATCAGCCAGTATTTTTCGTTGGCCGTGTGCCGGGGCGAGTAGTCAAAGCTGCGGGGGTGAAAGTCGATGGGCCCATACCACGTTTTCCAGGACCAGCAGGCGCGGTTGCCCGCAAAGCCTGGCAGGATGAGCTTGTGTCCCACCCAGTTGGGGCTGAGGCCGCCATCCCCGCTGGCATCGCGGGAATAGGCAAATTCATAGCCGGAGACGTAGCCGCTGATGTCCTCCACCACGCCCAGGTCAGGTTGTCCGGCGGGATAAATGTCCGCATCGGCAAATTCGCCCAGGGCCAGGTCAAAAATTGTATCCTGGAGGCTGGTGTTGTACAGGGTGATCTTGAAAACGATCATACGGTCGTAGTTTTGCAGGTTCCAGGAGTATGATTCCTGCTTGATGGCGAGCCCCAGCGGATAATGAGTGCTCATAGTGCGGTGAGCGCCCAGATCACGGTCTCCGGCAACGCCCAGGGGGCAGAAGTCGTAAAAATAAGCCGTGAAGGTCTCAAAGCCAGGAGTGGCAAAATCTGTGGGCTGAGGCGCGGTGAAGCAGTAAGTGCCCAGCGGATCCGGCCAGGCAAATTCCCGCGGTGCAGGAAAGCCCAGAATGCTCTTCAAAACTCCGTCTTGTTCACAGTAGTCCACAAATTGCGGTTGGGCCCCCGCAAAGGGATTGTAAGCCGGGAGCAGCTCATAAATGTCCAGGTCTCCGTCGCAGCCGACGCTGGTGAGGGTATCAAGCACCGCTTTGAGGTTGGGATTCCAGTCCGGCGCGCCCTCAACGGTGGTTCCGCTGCTGTCCGCAGAAGGGTTTTGGGCGAGCCAGAAGATTTTGCGTCCCTCTGCGTCGCGGCGCTGCAGCTTGCCGGAGATCCAGATGCCGCCCTGATAGAGCAGTTTATCGCCAGTCTGCGGCGGATAGGTGAGATCCCGGCATACTCCCATGTTGCTCACCGCCAGTCTCAGGCTGCCGGCGCTGTGATATTCCAGGCTGTTTGCTTTGGTTTCGGGCCCTAGGGTCTGCGGCAGCGCCGCCAATATGCCAATTCCCAGCGTCAGACAGAGCAATAACAGGCGTTTCATTGGCGGCCTCCAGTGGATATGTTAATACTGAGCAGTCCGTTCAGGATTGCCTCCAGAGCGGGGCCCGCGTCCTCCGGCTCCATATAGGAAAGCGGAATTCCAAACACGAATACGTTTTGGTGCTGGTAGCCCACGTATTTGCTGGAATAGAAATCATACTGCGCCTGAGAGGGCGGATGGACCGGACTGTCGATGGGTTTGCAGCCGAAGCGGTGGAAAAAGGACCCGCTCGGACGGTTATCAAACCAGGTGACCAGCGACAGCCCCTGCAAAGTACGCAGCAAGGGGTTGAACGCGTTTTCGATCATTAGGTCCATGTCTCCGAGAGCGAATTTGGCTTCAGAACGGACAAAGAAAGGATTGGTGGACCAGTTACGGGCCAGCGCGCCAAAATCCGCGCCGCCGCTTATTCCCAGCCGGTCGTTAAGGAATCCCGGCACTTTAACTATAAGGTTATCCAGGGCTGTATCCAAATTACTGCCGGCGCTGAAGACCACCTTGCCGTCGTTTCCCAGATAGATGTCCAGGGGATCGACGTTTTCCACGAGGTTGATCTGGGAAGTGGGATTGTCCGAGTGCCAGATCACAGCCTTGTAGTTTTGCATCAGCGCGGGAGAAACAGCAATTCCGAAACCCGTGTCATCTTGCGCGTCGGCATGCCCCAGGGGGCCCCAGACGCTGGGCAGAACGCTGTCGTAAAAGCTGTCAACATAGCTCTCCGGCGCCACGGCTGCGTTATGGCGGGTATCGTCAACTATCAGCAGTCCGCTGCGGCTTTCCCAGGGCTTGAAGGGAATCAGCTCGATTTTCATGCTGGCAGGATCGCTCTGGGAGCCTTGCAGATCGACCGCGCAGACCTCCAAAACATGCTCTCCACTGGCCAGACCGGTCAAAATGCAGGTGCTGGCCTGCGGATTCAGATTGGGTATCCGCAGCCAGGTTTTGCCATCATGAGTAATCTGCTGAGGCTGGATGAATTGCGGCAGAGCGGGAAAAGGCGCGCCATTCAGCCGGAGGTCGAAATGGCTGATCTGGCTATGATAATTCTCCTGGGTGACGGCATCCAGACAGATGTTGTATTCACGGTCGAAGGGATTTGAACTGGGGAAGAAATCTCCCGACCAATCGGGAGAGGGATAGGGCGGCTCAGGCGTTCCGTATTGTCCGAAATAGCCCCAGTGGAGGTGCAGCTTGAGGTCTGGGGAGTTAATCGCTTCCCAGCCTGTGTCAGTTTGCCAGAGAGGGCTGTTTTTGTGGGTGCCGGAAGCTGGGATGAGATCGCGATAATAAAGCTCCTGGTAGGGGTTTATGGAGTAGTGATATTGGCCCAGGGCGGCCAGGGTCTTGCCGTAAATCAGGGCCCTGGGGCGGAAATTTCCCCTTACTCGGAAATGAACGCTCTGGGGTGTGGCCTCCTCTATTCCCTGGCGGCTCACCAAATAACACTCGAATTGGGTGACCTGCCCCAACGCGTTGACCGCGAGGGCCGGATCGGTTGATGGATTCAGCCGCACACGGCGCAGGTCCGTCATCTCCAGGGAACTGTGCCATTCACCTGCCGAGAGGAGCTGGAGATTGTAATCCAGGATATTGAGGCGAAACATGAAATGATCCGCGTAGAGGCCATCCAAATAGATGTCCCCAATCCGTTCCCGGAGTCCGAATTCGATCCCGGTGCCGGTGTTTGCTCCGTTGGCAAAGCCCACATTGATGAGGCTGCCCAACAGGCGGTCGCTCTTGAAGCTGGAGCGGTGACTTTTGATTTGCCCGTCCCTGGATTTTATCTGGAGTTCGGCGCTTCGCACCAGGTCCGCGATCTTGCCCTCGCTGGAAGCAAAATCGAAGCTGAGGCTGGCTTGCGGAGTCCAAATGCTGCGGTGAGGTCCGGCTTCGGACAGGGGAATCTCAGGATCAGCACCGGGGGTTCCAAACCACAGCCATCCAGCAGGATCGGCATAAAAACCGGGGGGAAGCTCTTCGCTCAGAGTTTCGATCCGCCAGGCAAAGAGCGCGTCTTCCGGCGTTGCGGGACCCGCGGAAATCCCCTGCCGATAGATGTATTCCTCACCCTCCAGGGGCAGCTTGTCCTCCGTGAATATGAGCAGTCCAGCAGATGTCTGCGGCGCCGTGGGGACGCTCTTTCCACATGAAACCAGCATTGCCAGCAACGCCAGGGTTACAAAAGATTTCAGCAGGTTTTTCATCGGTTCCTCCCACTTTCTGTTTC
>CAXYWN010000107.1:0-6646 GCA_964292625.1 uncultured bacterium | reverse complement strand
GTCAGATTGGGATTGATCGGATGTGGCCGCATCTCCAAAAATCACTTTGAACCCGTTTCCCAGATTCCCCAGGCTGAATTTGTAGCCTGCGCGGACATCATCGAAGAAAAAGCCCGTACCGCCGCCGAAACCTACGGAATCAAGACCTGGTACACCGATTACCAGGAAATGCTGGACAAAGAAGAGCTGGACGCCGTGAGCATCTGCACCCCCAGCGGGACGCATCCCCAGATTGGGATTGACGTTGCCAATCACAAGATTAACGTAATCACGGAAAAGCCCATGGGCATCAATATCGTTGACGCCGACAAACTCATCAAAGCCTGCGACGCCAACCGGGTGAA
Organism: uncultured bacterium; assembly: GCA_964292625.1. Taxonomy (GTDB): domain Bacteria; phylum Cloacimonadota; class Cloacimonadia; order Cloacimonadales; family Cloacimonadaceae; genus Syntrophosphaera. Next base: position 6,302 of record CAXYWN010000107.1, on the reverse strand, counting down.
GCTCTTCGTGGTGAAACAAAACCGCCTCAACAGCACCATGCAGCTGCTTAAACAGGCCATCGACAAGGACCGTTTCGGACGCATCTTCATGGCCCAGTCAAACGTATTCTGGCAGCGCCCTCAAGCCTATTATGACGCGGAAAAATGGCGCGGGACTTGGGAATTTGACGGCGGCGCCTTCATGAACCAGGCCAGCCATTACGTCGATGCGTTGTATTGGCTGCTCGGAAACGTGGATAGCGTGATGGCTTATACAGCCACCATGGCCCGCCACATCGAAGCAGAGGACACCGGCTGCGCCATCCTGCACTTCCGTTCCGGGATCATCGCCTCCCTCAATGTCACCATGCTCACCTATCCTAAAAACTTCGAGGGATCCATCACCATTATCGGCGAAAAAGGCACCGTCAAAATCAGCGGAATGGCCGTCAACAAGATTGAAAAATGGGAATTTGAGGATTATGACGATGACGACCGCATCGTCCAGGATACCAATTACACGCCTCCCAGCGTTTATGGATTTGGCCACAACCCCTATTACAACAACGTAGTTGAAGTCCTGCTGAGCAAGGGAAAACCTTCCACCGACGGCAGAGACGGCCGTAAATCCGTGGAGATCATCCAAGCCATCTACCAATCTGCCAAAACGGGCAGAAGAGTATCGCTGCCGCTCTAATCCCGTTCTATCAGATTCTAACGCTCTTGATCGTGCCCTGATTCAGTTTCAGGGCCGGTTCGCCGTGGATCATCATGATGATGCCAAGTTCGCGGCCACAACCGGGACAGACAGGCCGTGAAAATGTCTCCGCACCGGCCAGGCCCACCCTGTCTTCGCTCAAGCGGCTGATCATGCATTTAATCAGCCGCCCCTTCCCCGCTTTGTAATAGCGGAAAAGCTTGACGCCACAGCGGCAATGGATGTCGATGATCTTTCCGGTACGAGCCATTTCTTTCCTTGCCAGACTTAATAAATCATCTTCATCCGGAGGTCAAGAGAAATCCGCACTTTAGCCAGGATTTACCCTTTTGCAATGCATTTAGGTATAAAACAGCCGTAGCAAGATTGGCAATGTCTTTCTATATGATGTCGGTAGATACGATGAACTCAAGCAATACTTTATATCATTACGTATAATCATCTATGAATAATAGATTTATCTTGTGCAAATTACTGGTTATTCTTAGTTTCATAGATCGTGGGCAAGCCGGAGCCAAGATAAGTGCCGCCTCCCGCGCGATCCACCCTTTCCCGCACCTAACTGGATATCTATAAAATCGGCATAAAAGGATGACCTTGATGAAAGGCTATACTCATAAAACCAACAAAATATGGCACAGGAATTTCGATTCTGAAGACCAAAACACCACCGAAGCGAACAAAACACTTGACAATATTGGCTGTTTTAGACTAGAGAATAACTATATGGTAGAAGAGTGAGAGAAATTGCCAACAGGAGTATAACTTGCTGCTACAGAAGTATTTTGAGACCCGTTTAGATTTGATCGATAACAGTCTGAAGCATTACTTGGGCTCTCAGGCTGCGCCAGCCAAGGAACTCAAGAAGGCCACGCGTTACGCAATTTTCCCCGGTGGCAAGCGTTGGCGGCCCCTATTGCTGATCTCGATATATGAGATGCTGACCGGTATGAAAAAGACCCGGGTTCTGCAAGAGGTTTATAAAGCCGCGACGGCGATCGAGATTGTCCACAATGCCGCTTTTGTGCACGACGATCTTCCGATGTTGATGAACAAAACGGAGAGGCGCTCAGAGCAGGCACTGCACATCAAGTATGACAACACGGTCGGAATCCTGGCCGGAGACGCCCTCTATGCGCTTGCCTTTGAAGTATTGGGCGATATCATTCCGCCCTCCAAAGCCCTGGCATGTATCCGGATTCTATCCACCAGCACCCGTTCCTACGGCTTGATCGGGGGCCAGGCGGTTGCTCTGGAAAGCAAGCACCGGATGATGAAACTGAACATTTTGCGCTATATAGACACCAAAAAGGTCTGCTCTCTGATGCAGGCGGCGGCAGATATGGCCTGTGTCTTTGCCGGAGTGGAAGAAAACACGCGCCAGATAATGAACAACTATGCTCTGAATCTCGGCCTTGCCTACCAGATGATTGAAGACATCAACAAAGACTACAAGCGCGGCGGCGAAGACTTGGATTTCGACGAGGAATATGTTCCCGCCTCAAAGAACAGTTACACAGGCTTTTTGGGTTTTGACAAAGCCCGCCTCGCGGTGGAAAAGTTGCTGGACGAAAATGAGCGCATGATCAGCCCCTTTGAGCATACGCAAGTTCTGCTGGAATTTGTGCAGATGATAAGAGATAACCTCCCCTGATCCATGATAGACATCCATTGCCACCTATTACCCCAGATTGACGATGGCTCGGACTCCGCGGAAAAATCGCTGGAGCAGCTGCGGCTCATGGCGGAAGGCGGGATCACCGACGCGTTTTTAACCTCGCATTACATGCCGGGGCATTACCAGTATGAACGCTCAACTTATGACGCCAAACTGACTCAATTGCAGGAACTCGCCAATCAACAAGGGATCAAAATCAAGCTTCATCCCGGCTTTGAGATTTATCTTCATCCCTTCAGCCTGGGCGATATCCAGAAGCATAACCTGAAACTGGGAGACTCGCGCTACATCCTGGTGGAATCGGATCTGAACGGCCTGCCCTCGGATTTTTACGAAAACCTCTTTCCCCTGCTCCGCAAAGGCTACAAGCCGATCCTGGCCCACGCGGAACGCTATGTGAGCATCATGAATAAGGTCCATGACGCCAAAGACCTCATCCGCCGCGACGTTTATATCCAGGTAAATGCCGGCAGCCTCCTGGGCCTGTATGGGGAAAAGGTCCGCCAAACCGCCTGGTTGCTCCTCCGCAATGGCTGGGGGCATTTTTTGGCTTCGGACGATCACGCCAAAATGCCTTACGGGGCATATTTTGAGGCTGTGGAGATGCTCAAAACTGAACTGGACTCCGATATAACGGAACTTATCACCCAGGATTTCCCGGCCAAAATCTTAAGCAACGAGATTGTGCCTTACAAATATGTCTATCTGCGGGCTGTTCATGAAAATCACCGACGCAGGAAGAAAAACTTCTGGCAAAGGCTGTTTCACTAAATGCCCAGACTCCTGATCACCGGTGTCACCGGGCTAATCGGCAGGGCAGTACTGAAAGCCCTACTGGCCGAGAAAACGGATTATCACATCACTGCCCTGATCCGTCCGGAAACGGTTCCGGAGCGCTACCGCGCTTTTCGCAGCGAACTGGAGATCGTTAAGCTCGATCTGGCTGATACCCCCAAACTCGCATCCTTTCTTAAAGATAACACCTTCGACGCGGTGCTGCACATAGGAGCCCTGAGGGGCGGACGCAAGTTTTCCCGGCAGGGGTATCTGCGGGCAAACTTCATCTGCACCCAGCAGCTGGCGGAACACTGCCTCGAGCACAACGCTAAATTCATGTTTTGTTCCTCGGTGGGAGTATTCGGCGCCATACCGGAGGAACTGCCCGCCAACAACCAGACGGAGCGCAACGCGGACAATTTTTATCACTACACCAAGATCGAATGCGAGAAGATGATCCAGCGGGCCGTGATCCGGGGTCTCAACGCTGCAATTCTGCGTCCTTCCGTGACCTACGGCACCGGCGACCATGGCTTTCCCTACCAGATGGTGAAAATGGTGCACAAAAACCGTTTCCCCCTGATCAGCAAACGCGTCTGGATTCACCTCTGTCACGTTGACACAATTTCCAAAGCCTTTGTGTGGCTGCTTAATAATGATTTCAAACCTGGCCTGGCAATGAATGTGGCCGATCGCGAACCGGTGCAATTGCAGCAACTGGTGAATTTCATCTCCCGCGAACTCAGCGGCGATAACTACAATTCCATACTCAAACTGGACCGCGCTTTCTTCCGCTGGGGAGAGCAACTGGCCAAACTGGCCAAAAACGAACTGTGGGTGAGCCGCTTCCAACTTATCTCGCGATCCTGGTTCTATCAGGTGGCAGATATCTATGAGCTGACAGGCCTCCCACCCACCTTCACCATTCCGGACATCCGGATCACCATTTCCGACTATTTAGGAAAATAATGGCCATCCCCATCATCAACGACTGGGAAAAGTTCTTTGCCAATCCACATGAGGGCCTGGGCTCTTCCTACGAGCGTATCGTGCTGAACGACCTGCTACTCGCAACTGCCGCCAAATATGAGGCGCAGAGCGTTTTGGAAAGCCCTTCCTTCGGCTTCACCGGCATTAGCGGGATCAACCTGATGGCTCTGGCTGACGCCGGTTTGGACGTGACCATCGAAGACGACAACGCCCGCAGGCTGGAGCTCATCCGCGATCTCTGGCGAACCCTGGACCGGACTCTTCAGACCAAGCACAATCCGGATTTTCGCTCTCTGGATTATCCGGATAATAATTTCGATCTGAGTTTTTCCTTTTCCGCCCTGTGGTTCGTGCCCAACCTGAGCAAATTTCTGGGCGAACTATCCCGCGTGACCGCCAAAGCGATCTTCATCAGCGTTCCCAACCACACTGGCCTGGGCTACAAACTTCAATTGCGGGACTACAGCCCCACCAAATATCCCGAGCTAAAACTTTCCCATATCGACCGGCCCTCCATCATCCGCATCCTCAAAAAACTGGGCTGGAAACTGGCGGATTCCGGCTGTTTCGACTGTCCTCCCTGGCCGGATATCGGCATGACCAAGGAAGAATTGCTGACAAAATGGTTACCTGCAGCTCTGGTTCCCAAACCCCTGGCCCGCCCCAAGGAAAAGGAGGGCGAAACTGTCAGCATCCTCAGCTATTACACAGGAGATGACCCCAACTTCGAGACCCGGATGCGGAGTTTCCAGTGGTTCGAAAAAATGCTGCCCGAAGCCCTGAAAAAGTATTGGGCCCACCACTATCGGATGGTCTTTGAACGCTGAGCCTGTGCCGGGCTGTCCCCTATGTCCCGCAAGCGCCTGATATTTCTCTTCGCCGGGCTGGTTCTGTGGCTGGTGTTCATCTTCTTTTGGCTGCGCAGCATCAACGTTTCCGAGGTGCTTGCCAGCATCCGCACCGTCAGGCGGGATATGGTCGTTTGGGCCGCCATCGCCTATCTTGCCGCCTATTTCATCCGCAGTTGGCGTTGGAACCTGCTGCTGCGCAAACAGGCCCGGATTTCGCTGGGGCGCACTTTTCTTTACAGCATGGGCGGCAACTGGGTGAATTACCTGATTCCCATCCGCGCCGGCGAACTTGTCAAGGCCTGGTTTGTGAAACACAATCACGGAATCCCCATGCTCAACGTTTTGCCCTCCATCTTCATCGACAAGACTTTCGACACCCTGGGCATCCTCTTTGTGTTGGTGATGGTGCCGTTGCTGCGCATCAGAATCTCCGCCGGTCTGATGGTGCTGCTGATTCTGCTGGGGCTGGTTTTCCTGGCTTCCCTGGGCATCCTGCTGCTTTCGGTCTGGCGCAAGGACGGCGTGGTGAAGTTCCTCCAGGTTTTCTTCGCCTGGCTTCCCGCCAAATGGCGGGAAAAGATCTTCGGCTTTATCGACGTCTTCATCCGGGGCCTGAACGTATTTGAGCAGCATTGGACCCGCCTGCTTTTCGCGGTGTTGCTCACCGTCATCGGGGTCGGTCTCGACGGCTTGTATTTTTACCTGCTGTTCCAGGCCTTCAGGGTCAGTTTTCCTTTTGTGATGGTGCTGTTTGGCTATACCCTGATCAACCTTTCCTACGCCTTGCCGCAACCGCCGGCCCAACTGGGCAGCAACGAATGGATGATGATCATCATCTTCTCTGTGGGATTTGCATTGACAAAAGACAGCGCTTCGGCGATTATGGCTTTCGCGCACGTTTTGACGGCGATTCTCATTGGCGTGATTGGCTTCGCGGCCATCGCCATGAGCGGGCGTCAGGTGCTGAAAGTGATAATCCGTGGAGAAAAGATATATGAACAGTGAAGAAATGATCCAAAAGATCGAAGGGCTGAAAAGCGCCAAACAGGAATTGCTGGCTCAGATCAGAAAGGTGATCGTGGGGCAGGACGCCGTGGTCGAAAAAGTCTTGATCGGGCTCTTTGCCAACGGACATATGCTCATCGAGGGCGTTCCCGGGCTGGCCAAAACCCTGCTAATATCCACCATCGCCAAGGCCCTGAACCTCTCTTTTGGCAGAATTCAGTTTACGCCGGACCTGATGCCTTCAGACATCACCGGCTCGGACATCCTGGTTTCCCTCAGCGGAGGGGAACGCCGTGAATTTCAA
>CAXYWN010000106.1:0-6663 GCA_964292625.1 uncultured bacterium | reverse complement strand
AGCCCAATCTCGTGCGCGAACATCTGCTCCTTGTTGCCGCCCATCAATACCCCGAAGGCGATGTTCAGCACTGGTGGCATCCTCCTACCGGGAGTGGCGTCCGGACCCGCTGTTCAGACGACTATCTCTGGCTGCCTTTCGTGGTTTGCCATTATGTTGGCGCCACTGGCGATACCGGCGTTCTGGATGTTCCTGCCCACTTTGTGATCGGCAGGCTCGTAAATGCTAATGAGGACTCCTATTATGAGGTGCCGGGACGTTCCCAAGAAACCGCAACCCTATACCAACACTGTGTTCTGGCTATTCTCAACGGTTTGAAAACCGGCGTGCACGGCCTTCCTCTAATGGGCACGGGTGATTGGAATGACGGCATGAACATGGTGGGCGAACAAGGCTCAGGCGAAAGCGTGTGGTTGGGATTTTTCCTCTTTGATATCCTCACCCGCTTTGCAGAATTGGCTCGCAGTTATGGAGATACGAGTTTCGCGGAACGCTGCCTGCTGGAATCCGCTAAATTACGCGAAAGCTTGTCTGAACATGCCTGGGATGGCGAGTGGTATCGCCGGGCTTATTTTGATGATGGAACTCCACTCGGATCGTCTGACAACCTTGAATGCAAGATCGATTCAATTTCCCAGAGCTGGTCAGTCCTTTCGGGCGCGGGGGATGCCGACCACTCCCGGTTGGCAATGGACGCGTTGGATAAATATCTGGTGCGCAGGGATGATGGTCTGGTTCTTCTCTTCGATCCGCCCTTTGATAAATCATCGCTTAATCCTGGCTATATCAAAGGCTACGTCCCCGGAGTGCGGGAAAATGGAGGACAATACACTCATGCCGCCGTCTGGGCGGCGATGGCTTTTGCCAAACTGGGTGACCCTCAGCGCGCCTGGGAACTCTTCAACCTAATCAACCCGGTTAATCATGCCAGATCTCCTCAGGAAACCTCTGTGTATATGGTGGAACCGTATGTGGTTGCCGCAGATGTATATGCGGTATCTCCACACATCGGCCGCGGCGGCTGGAGCTGGTACACCGGTTCGGCTGCCTTGATGTATGTGTTGATCATGGAATCACTTCTGGGGCTTAAACTGGAAGTGGACCGCCTGCAAATCATGCCTTGCCTGCCCGCGGAATGGCAGGGCTTCAAAATCCACTACCGTTATCGCGAGACTGTCTATCACATTGAAGTAAGCCAGATCTCCGGAGAAAGCAAAGAAATGTCGCTATCCCTGGATGGAATTGAGCAAAAGGATGACTCCATCCGCTTGGTTGACGATCAATTGGAACATTACGTAAAGATAAAGTTATACCCTAACAAGGTGGTTCCCACTTGATTTTCACGGTTTTAACCTTTAACGATTTTGTTCAGGTCAATTTGTTCTCGGGAAGACTAAGCCGCCTCTTCCCCGCTATATAGAGCAGACTAAGATAAAGACAAGTCCGGCCCAAAAGGCAATTATGCCTATTGGGCTTATGCTGTTCTGATTTTCCCCTGCTCTAACGAACGGGGGCGAGATGACAGAGGGCTGAGGGGATACTACTTTCGTCCGATGGAGATGTAGGTGAAGCCCAGTTCCTGCAAGTGAAGCGGGTCAAACTGGTTGCGGCCGTCGAATATAACAGGTTTTTTCAGGGCTTGTTTGATAGCTTCGAAATCGGGATAACGGAATTGATGCCATTCAGTGATCAACAGCAAAGCATCGGCATCCTTCAGGACAGAATATTCATCCTGGCCAAAAGAGAGGCCATCACGTTGGCCAAAAATCCTTCTGGCTTCATCGATCGCGGCAGGATCGTAAGCCTGGACCTTCGCTCCTGCATCCAGAAGCGCGTTGATTATATACACTGATGGCGCCTCACGCATGTCGTCCGTACGCGGTTTGAAGGCCAATCCCCAGACTGCGAAGCTGAGTCTTTCCAGGTTCTTGCCATAGATCTTCTTGATCTTTTCAACCAGGATCAGTTTCTGTTCCTGGTTTACCTCTTCCACCGCTTGCGCGATGCGCGGCTTCAGTCCGCTTTGACGGTGCATCTGGATCAAGGCGCGGACGTCTTTGGGGAAACAAGATCCGCCATAGCCCACCCCGGGATAAATGAATTTATAGCCAATACGGCTGTCGGACCCGATCCCGTTGCGCACCTCGGCGATATCGGCGTCCAGAGCTTCACAGAGCCGGGAAAGCTCGTTCATGAAGGATATCTTGGTGGCCAGCATGGCGTTGGCGGCGTATTTGGTCATTTCCGCCGATCTGGTGCTCATGATGATAATCCTTTCATGGGTGCGGTTAAAGGGCAGATAGAGCTCGCGCATCACGGCTGCGGCCTGATGATTGTCCGCTCCGATCACCACGCGGTCCGGTCCCATAAAATCATCTATGGCGGCGCCTTCCTTCAAGAATTCGGGATTGGACACCACATCAAAAAGAACCTCTACCCCGCGTTTATTCTGAACTTCCCTGATGGTGGCAGCGACCAAGTCGGCCGTGCCCACCGGGACGGTGGATTTGTTGACCACAATCTTGTGATCCCGCATATACTGCCCAATGTCCCGGGCTACAGCCAAAACGTATTGGAGATCAGCCGAGCCGTCCTGGTCCGGCGGAGTTCCCACAGCGATAAAGATCACCTGGGAAGATTCCACAGCCTGGGCAATATCGGTGGTAAAACTCAGTCTGCCCTCAGCTCTGTTGCGTTCCACCAGTTCTTTGAGCCCCGGCTCATAAATCGGGACTTCATTGTTGTTCAACATGGCAATCTTGGCGGCATCGTTATCGACGCAGACCACCCGGTTGCCCATGTCTGCGAAACAAGCTCCGGTAACCAGGCCGACGTAGCCAGAACCAACTACAGCCAGATTCATTTTATGTCCTTTCTGTGCTTGAAATAAGCTATCGTCTCTTTTATCCCATCTTCCAGAGAATAGATTGGACTCCAGCCAAGTTCGCTGAAAGCCTTGGAACTATCCAGCATGGAGCGGCGCAGATCGCCTTTGCGGGCAGGACCGGTGTGCGGCTGAATGTCTTTTCCCAACTGCCAGAGAATGGTTTTGTAAAGCTGCCATGTTGTCGTTTCCACACAGGTGCCGATGTTGAACATGTCGTTTGGACCTTTGTCCAGCGCCGCCAGATTGGCCCGGACCACGTCCTTCACGTAAACGTAATCACGAATCATGCCCTCTGGCTCATCAGGATAGGAGTACAGGGTCGGGGTTTCGTCTGCCAGCAGCATTTCCGCGAAAATGGAAACCACTCCCGCTTCCCCCTGAGCCATCTGACGGGGGCCGAAAACATTCGCGTAGCGCAAGATCGTGTAATTCAAGCCGTATTGATGCCGGTAAAAGCGCAGGTAGTTTTCTCCGGCCTGCTTGTTGATGGCGTAAACTGAAAGAGGTTCGGGCAGATATTTCTCTGTGGTCGGATACTCTTCTGCTTCGCCGTAAATGGCTCCCCCGGAAGAGATAAAGATAACTTTCTTAATGTGATGCTTTACGCAGTTTTGCAAAACATTGATAAAGCCCAGCAGATTGATCTCTGCGTCGAGGAGAGGATTTTCGATGGATCTGGGTACGCTCACCTGGGCCGCATGATGATTGACTATATCCGGCTTTTCAGCCGCGAATATTTCTTCCAGAGCGGCTGCCCGGATATCCATTTGGTGGAACTTAACCCTGGGGTCAAGATTATCTTTGTTACCGCTGGAAAGATCGTCCACTACAACGACCTGGTGTCCAGCTTCCAAATAAGCATCGGCAACATGGGAGCCAATGAATCCGGCCCCTCCTGTGATCATTATCTTCATCTTTAATTCTCCATGATGATGTATTCGCCAAGAATCTTCACGTTAAGCGGATCGATCTTGACCAGTATCGCCTGCCGCAGGATATTCACCTGCAGGCGCACCTCATCCAGTTTGGCATGGCTCTCCACCACTCCTGTCACACCTTTCAGCGGCCCTTTGGTGATCTCTACCTTGAGGCCCTCAGACAGCCAGAGAGTATTCTCCATTTCAATTTCGGGAGTGCGGCTCAGCTTGATGTTCAGCAATTCCTCCAGCAAAAACTCCTGCTGGTGTACGCGGATGAAGGAAACTGTGTAGCCTGAGATAAGCAGGGTCTGGCGTTTGTGCGCATCCAGCACGCAGAAAAGATAACTGGGGAACATAGGTTTTGTGAAATTTACTATCCGGCGCTGATAAACCCGCTTGCTATCCATCTGAGGCAAAAAGTAAGTGATCTCATTGCGACGGGCATACTCGGCCAATTTCTTTTCGCAGCGCGGTTTGGTGTGGATCACCTCCCAGCGCTGGCCTTCCGGAGCTAAGATCAATTCTCCGTATAGTTCGTCGATCAGTACAGGAGTATGGGTGGCCATACAGCTTCAGTATCTGTAATGTTCAGGCTTGTAGGGGCCTTCGATGGGAACGTTGAGGTATTCGGCCTGATGCTTGCTGAGATGTGTGAGTATCACGCCCAGTTTGTTCAGATGCAATCTGGCTACCTCTTCATCGTGCAATTTGGGCAGGGTGTAAACTCCGGTCTCGTGGGGATTTTGCCACAGGTCCAACTGTGCCAGCACCTGATTGGTAAAAGAACAGCTCATCACAAAGGAGGGATGTCCCGTGGCGTTGCCCAGATTCACCAGGCGTCCTTCGGAAAGCAGGATGATCGCCTTGTCGTTGGGCAGGTGGATTTTATCCACTTGAGGCTTGATGTTTTCACGGGTAACGCCTTCGAGGGAGTAAAGTTTGTTCACCTGGATTTCGTTGTCGAAATGACCGATGTTGCAGACAATCGCGTTGCTCTTCATCTTGAGCATGTGATCGACCCGGAGCACGTCACAACTGCCGGTGGCCGTCACGAAAATATCCGCCTCGTCCAGCATGTTGTCCACGGTGTTCACTTCAAAGCCTTCCATCGCTGCCTGCAACGCGCAGATGGGATCAATCTCACTTACCACCACACGGGCGCCAAATCCGCGCATGGACTGAGCGCAGCCTTTGCCAACGTCGCCGTAGCCGCAAACCATCACCACCTTGCCGGCCACCATCACATCGGTGCCTCGCTTGATGCCGTCGGCCAATGATTCACGACAGCCATAGAGGTTGTCAAACTTGGATTTGGTGACCGAGCCGTTCACGTCGATGGCGGGAAAGAGCAGTTCGCCCTGGGCCATCTTCTGATAGAGCCGGTTCACTCCGGTCGTGGTTTCTTCGCTCACGCCTTTGAGGTTTCGAGCTGTCCGATGCCATTTTTGGGGGTCATCCTTGAGGCCGGCGATCAGAAGCTCCTGCACGATTTGCAGTTCATGGGAATCAGCGGTAACTTCAGGCAGCGTCTGGGTGGCAGCGTACTCATCTTCCAGCCGATAACCTTCATGTACCATCAGGGTGGCGTCTCCCCCATCGTCAACGATCATGTCGAGTTCGCCATCTGGCCAGGAAAGCGCGTGCAGGGTGCATTGCCAATAATCTTCCAGGCTCTCGCCCTTCCAGGCAAAAACCGGCGTCCCCCCTGCTGCGATGGCCGCCGCTGCGTGATCCTGGGTGGAAAAAATGTTACAGCTTGCCCAGCGGACCTGCGCTCCGAGTTCGATTAAAGGTTCGATCAGGACAGCCGTCTGGATCGGTATATGGAAACTACCGGTAATCCGGGCTCCCTTCAGGGGTTTGGCGCTGCCATATTTTTGGCGCAGGGCCATCAATCCCGGCATCTCAATCTCAGCCAGCTCAATTTCCTTGCGGCCAAATCCGGCCAAGGCTATATCAGCAACCTTGAAATCCATATCGTACATCCTGTCTTAATTTAGGTGCCGGACCCAAACAATGGATCCGGCACGATTTATAGGTTTTTGTTGTAGTTATCTTCTGTTGTAATTTCCGCCGCCACCGCCGCTGCCGCCACGTCCGGAGAAACGGCGATCGCCGCCCCGGTCGTCACGCCTTGGAGGACGGTCATGTTTGGGAGCGTTGGGGTCTGGCTCGGGATTTCCTTCCACGCCTTTCATCGTAAGAGACAGTTTACCCTTGTCCATTCCGAGTGACTTAACGTGCAGGATATCGCCCATTTTAACCATATCTTCCGGGTGGCCAATACGGGTGTGGTGCATCTGGGAAACGTGCACCATGCCTTCTTTTGCGCCGCCCAGGATCTTCACAAAGACGCCATAGGCTTCGATCCTGGTGACCGGCCCGGTGAACTCTTCCCCAATGGCGGGATCGATCGCGATGCCGTTGATGATCTCTTTGGCCTTCATGATCGAGTCTTTATTCGGAGAAAGGATGCGTACGGTGCCGTCGTCCTGGATGTCGATTTCCACCTGGCAGCTTTCGATGATGGATTTGATCATCTTGCCGCTCGGCCCGATGATCTCGCCAATCTTATCGATCGGAACCTTGAAGGCTTCGATGCGAGGAGCTGTCGTGGCCAGATCTTCTCTGGGTTCAGCGATGACTTCGTGCATCAGTTCCAGAATCTTCACGCGCGCTGTGTGAGCCTTTTCGAGGGCGATGCGCATGATATCTTTGGTGATGCCTTCAATCTTGATGTCCATCTGCATGGCGGTGATCCCTTTGCTGGTTCCGGCGCACTTGAAATCCATATCGCCAAGGTGATCTTCCAAGCCCATGATATCGCTTAAAACAGCATGTTTATCGCCTTCAAAA
>CAXYWN010000105.1:0-6675 GCA_964292625.1 uncultured bacterium | reverse complement strand
GCCTTGTCCTTAGGAACACGAGCCTCAAAGAGATCCTGAACCCGGGGCAGACCGCCGGTGATATCTCGCTGTTTAATGGTCATACGAGATGTCTGACCAAGGATGTCACCGGTGTGCACAAAGCTTCCGTCTTCCACGCGCACCACCAGGCCGGTGGGCAAAGGAACCTGCACCGCGCTGCCATCTTCGCTGACAATGCGGAACTGGGGCTGCTTTTTACGGTCCTTGGATTCGATGATCGTGATATCGCGGGAGAAAGTGATATCGTTGTATTCTTCTTTAAAGGTGATGTCCTTGATGAAGTTTTCGTAATGGAGCACACCCTTGGCGGTGGAGATGAGCGGGTTGTTGAACTGGTCCCAACTGAGCAGCTTGGTGTTGAGGGCAATCTTCTGTCCGTCGCGCACGTGCACCGTGGCAGCATATTCCACTTTGTATTCTTCAAGGACCTGGGTTTCATCCTCTTCGTTCAAGACCAGGATGCGTCCCAGATAACTCACGGAGATGAGCTGTTCCTCGATGTTTGTGACCGTGTTCATGCGGTCAAATTTGACAATTCCGTCGTGATTGGAAGCAACTTCCGCCATATCGGTGGCAGTGGAAGCCGCTCCTCCGATATGGAAGGTACGCAGAGTGAGCTGTGTGCCGGGTTCACCGATACTCTGAGCGGCAATGATGCCGACCGGATCACCGATGGTGGCTGGTTTTTGGGTGGCCAGGTTACGGCCGTAACATTTGGCACAGATGCCATGTTCTGCTTCACATGTGAGCGTCGAACGAACATGCACAGAAATAATACCGTGATTTTGAATGGTGCGGGCCATCTTGTTGCTGATTTCCTGGCCGCCGTGGACCAGGACTTTTCCGGTGATGGGATCGACCACATCGTCGAGTGCGGTGCGACCCTGGATGCGTTCCGCCAAGGCGGTAACCACTTCGTTACCTTCCTTGAGCACGCTCATGTACACGCCGCGACCTGTTCCGCATTCTTCGATGGTGATGATGGCGTTTTGGGCAACGTCAACCAGACGACGGGTCAGATATCCGGCATCGGCTGTTTTCAAGGCTGTGTCGGCCAATCCCTTACGGGCGCCGTGAGTGGAAACGAAGTATTCCAGCACTGTCAGTCCATCGCGGAAGTTTGATTTGATGGGGGTTTCTATAACGTCTGCTCCCCCCCCGGAACCGATTTTGGAGGGTTTATCCATCAGTCCGCGCATTCCGCCCAGCTGTTTGATCTGGTCTTTGCTGCCGCGAGCTCCAGATTTATACATCATAAAGATGGAATTGAGGCCATTCCTGCTGTGGGAAAGGTCTTCCATCATCTCGTCCGTCACGCGGACGGTGGTCTTTTTCCAAAGATCGACGATACGGCCGAACCGTTCGCTTTCGGTGATTCCACCTTTTTGGTGGAGATCGAAGACTTTTTTCACGTCTTCTTCAGATTGGGCTATAATCTCGTCTTTGCGCTTGGGCACAACGATGTCGCTAAAGCTGAACGTCACACCTGCGCGGGTTGCATAGCCAAAGCCGATCTCTTTGAGCTTATCCAGGAACTGGGCTGTGCGCCACTGTCCCACAGCATCAAAACAGAGCATGGCCAAATCATTGAGCTGGCCTTTGTCGTAGGTGATGTTCTGGAAGCCGACTTCATCAGGGATAACCTGGTTGAAGACCACTCTGCCTACGGTCGTGATAACGTAGTTGCCATCTATCTTCACCCGGATCCAGCTATGCAGGTCCAGGTTGCGCTCTCCGATCGCCTCACCTTTGATGGAGTAGTTTTGCTCCTCGGCTTCGTATGCGGCGACAACCTCGTCTGTGCTGAAGAAGTGGCGCATGTCCTTCAGTTCCGTGGGCTTGGGAAATTCTTCCATAGTGAGGTAATAACAGCCCAACACGATATCCTGGTTGGCCGCCATTGCCAGCCTGCCGTTGGATGGAAGCAACAGATTCCGCACGGACAGCATCAAGACTCTTGCTTCGACCTGTGCCTCGTGTGAAAGCGGCACATACACGCCCATCTGGTCGCCATCGAAGTCAGCGTTGAAAGGAACGCAGACCATGGGATGCAGCTGGATGGCCTTGTTATCAGTGAGCACCGGCATAAAAGCCTGGATGCCCAGACGGTGCAGAGTTGGAGCACGGTTCAAAAGCACTGGATAGTCACGGATGACCTCTTCCAGGATCGACCAAATCTCCGGTTGCTTTTTCTCGATGAGCTTCTTGGCGTTTTTAACCTTATCCACCTCACCCATCTTCTGCAGACGTTCGATCAAATAGGGTTTGAACAGCTCCACGGCCATGTCTTTGGGTATGCCGCACTGATAAAGCTTAAGCTCGGGACCCACAGTGATCACTGAGCGTCCGGAATAGTCAACGCGTTTACCCAATAGGTTTTGACGGAATCTTCCCTGCTTGCCTTTCAACTGGTCTGTGAGTGATTTGAGGGGTCTGTTGCCTCTTCCTCTGACGGGACGAGGCTTGCGGGAGTTGTCGATCAGGGCGTCCACCGCTTCTTGCAGCATACGCTTTTCATTACGCAGAATAACTTCAGGGGCGCGAATATCAAGGAGCTGTTTGAGCCGGTTGTTTCTGGTGATCACACGGCGGTAAAGGTCATTGAAGTCCGCGGTGGCAAAACGTCCTCCCTCAAGAGGAACCAGCGGCCTGAGAGTAGGCGGCAATACCGGCAAAGCTTCCAGAATCATGTTTTCCGGCTGGTTGCCCGATTTGATAAAAGCGTCCACGACCTTCAGCTTGTTTATCAGCTTCTGCTTATGCAGGGTCGCTTTCTCCATTTTGAGGCGGGAGCGAATATTGAGAGCTTCGTTGGGCAGGTCGATGCGGGAAAGCAGTTCCCGTACGGCCTCTGCGCCCATCATGGCAATGAAATTATCCCCCACCTTGTCCCTGATCTCATAGAATTCATCCACTTCTATCAGTTCAAACTTTTCGTATGGGCTATCGCCCGGATCAATCACTATGAAGGATTCGTAATAAAGAATTCGCTCCAGGTCTTTGATGGTCATGTCCAGCAGTGTTCCGATCTTACTGGGAGCGCTTTTCACGAACCAGATGTGGGCAATCGGAACCGCCAAGGCGATGTGTCCCATGCGGGTGCGGCGCACCCGGGATGTTGTCACCAGAACGTTGCAACGGTCGCAGACGGTGTTTTGGAAGCGTTTTTTCTTATATTTGCCGCAGGCGCACTCATAGTCACGTTCAGGGCCAAAGATCCTTTCGCAAAAAAGGCCGTCCTTTTCCGGTTTGAGGGTGCGGTAATTCAAAGTATCAGGTTTGGTGACCTCTCCGTGCGACCATTCGTTGACGATTGTTTCTGTCGATGCCAGTTTGATACGCACAAAGTCATATTCGTTGGGGCGGATCTCACGTCTGGTGTCTTTTAACATATTTACCTCACTTCACCCTTTTCAGTATCCTTGAGGAATTCGATGTCGAAACCCAGGGATTTGAGCTCGCTAACGAGCACGTTGAAAGATTCCGGGATACCCGGAGCAGGTGGATTTTCGCCTCTGGTGATGGCCTTGAACGCGTTGTTGCGCCCATCCACATCGTCACTCTTGATGGTGAGCATTTCTTCCAGCACGTGAGCGGCGCCATAGGCTTCCAGAGCCCAGACTTCCATTTCTCCGAGACGCTGTCCGCCGTGTTGCGCTTTTCCTCCCAGGGGCTGCTGAGTTATCAGCGAATAGGGGCCGGTCGAGCGAGCGTGCATCTTGTCCGCCACCAGGTGATTGAGCTTCATCATGTAGATGATGCCGACGGTTACGCGTTCCTTGAAAGGTTCGCCGGATTTTCCGTCGTAGAGGACCTGCTTGCCGTCGGTTGGCAGCCCTGCATCAGAAAATGCGGATTCAATATCTTCTACCGAAGCGCCATCGAAGATCGGGGTTTCCACCTCGAATCCCAGGGCTTGAGCGGCCATACCCAGATGGGTTTCCATGATCTGGCCTATATTCATACGGGAGGGAACGCCCAGAGGATTGAGAACAATGTCCACAGGAGCCCCATCTTCCAAGAAAGGCATGTCTTCAATAGGAGCAACGATGGAGATAACGCCTTTGTTACCATGGCGTCCAGCCATCTTGTCTCCCACCTCGATTTTCCGTTTCTTGGCCACATAGACCTTAACCATTTTGCGCACACCATATTGCAGCTCATCTCCGTGTTTGATGCGCTCACGGGATTTGCGGTAAATATTTTCGCTTTGTTCCAGGGATTGCTTTATCTTCAGGATAATGTCGCTGTAGATACGCTCGTTTTTCTCTGCATCTTCGACAAGCTGGGCGTCAAGGTCCAACTTTTTGAAGTTAATGCGGCTAATGTCAGTCTTCGTGATCTTTTTCCCGGGCGCGATAAAATAGACGTTGGTTTTCTCGTCCCAGATGGTCTGAGCTGTCTGTCCGAGTAAGGCTGAGATCAGTTTTTCTTCTTTGAAATCCTCCACCTTTTTACGGCGTAGGTTCAGTTCACTCTTCAATTTGGCGTATTTCTCGTCTTTATCCTCTTCCTGTTCCATGCCTTCTTCCAGGCGGGAAAACATCTTGACGTCGATCACTACGCCTTCCATACCGGGCTTGGCTTTGAGCGAGCTGTTGGTGAAATCTCCGGCCCGGTCGCCAAACAGGGCGCGCATCAGATTTTCTTCTGGTGAAGGATCGATCTCGATGCTCTTGGGGGTAACTTTTCCCACGATAACATCTCCGGCCTGGATCACAGAACCGACCCGGATGATACCTGTCTTGTCCAGATTCCTGAGAGCATGGGCGGGAACGTTGGGAATGTCATAAGCGAGTTCTTCGCGACCGTTCTTAACGTTACGGACCAAAACCTCCATCTCTTCAATATAGATAGAGGTGAGGGTATCTTCACGGGCCACTTTCTCGCTGAGGATGATGGCATCCTCATAGTTGTAACCGTACCATGGCATGAAAGCCACCAGCAGATTGGTTCCCAAGGCTAAACGATTGTCTTCGACGCAGGCTCCATCAGAGATCGGCTGGCCTTTACGTACCTTGTCTCCGATCCGGACAACAGGACGCTGGTTGTTGCAGGTATCCTGGTTGGTGCGCACGAACTTCTTCATCTCAACGCGGTTGCCCGTGCTCAGGTAGAAAGCTTCGTCTTTTTCGCTTATAGGCTTGATCTCCACGTATGCGGAGGTCACATTGGTGACGACCCCGTCATATGGCGCCACAGCGATGTTGGAGGTATCCATGGTGGCGATCTTTTCCATACCTGTGCCCACGATTGGAGCCACGGGATTGATCAGCGGAACAGCCTGGCGCTGCATGTTCGAGCCCATCAGGGCACGGTTAGCGTCATCGTGTTCCAAAAAAGGAATCATCGCCGCAGAAACAGACACCATCTGTTGCGGCGCGACATCCATGAATTGCAACATCTTGGGATCCACCTGAATGAAGTCTCCCCTGTCGCGGGCAAAGACGGTTTCATTGGTGATATTGCGCTTTTCGTCCAGAGTTATGTCGCACTGGGCGATAACGTATTTTTCTTCTTGGGTGGCATCCAGATATTCATAGTCATTGGTCACTTTCCCATCCAGCACCTTGCGGTAGGGAGTTTCCAAAAAGCCAAATCTGTTGATGCGTGAATAGATCGATGGCGATACAATCAGACCAATGTTAGGCCCTTCCGGTGTTTCGATGGGGCAGACACGACCATAGTGAGAAGCATGCACGTCACGCACTTCGAAACCGGCCCGGTCACGGGTCAGGCCACCAGGGCCCAAAGCAGAAAATGCACGTTTATGCCGCAGCGCTGCGAGGGGATTGGTCTGCTCCATAAATTGGGACAACTGGCCAGTGAGGAAGAATGACTGCACCACGGAAATCAGCGCGTTGCTGTTCACCAAGTCGTGAACGGTAATCTCGTCGGTGTTGGAAATTGCCATGCGTTCCTGGATAATCCGGGAGACCATGGACAGTCCGATTTTATATTGCTCTTCCAAGAGTTCACCAACGGTACGCACCCGCCGGTTGGAGAGATTGTCGATATCGTCGGCGTCATCTTCATCGTTGTAAATGTTGATCAGAGTCTTGAAGATGTGGACGAAATCCTCCACTGTTAGGGTGAGGCGGTGAGGATCGACGTTGATGCCCAGGCGGTTGTTTATCTTGTAGCGGCCAACCTCGTAAAGGCTGTAGCGCTTTTCGTTGAAAAACATCCTATCCACCAGAGCCTTGGCAGCCTCCACGGTGGCGTCTTCGCCAGGCCGGATCAGGCTGTAAATCTTCTTGAGAGCGTCTTCCTGATTTTCGGTGGGATCCTTGGCTATGGTATTTTCCAGCACCTTGCGAGCGATTTCGAAGTCGTAATCAATAACTTCAACGCTCTTGATCTTATGCTCTTCCAAGATTTTAATCAGAGCATCGGTGATCTGTTCGTTCACCTCGGCCAAGGGCTCTTCGATGCCCTTAACGATTATCGGTTCGTAGAGATGACGGTTTCTCGCTTCTTTTAGCTTGAGAGTTTCGCTCTTGTAAAAATTCTTCCGTAAATCCTGATTGGTGGAAATGCCGATGGCCCTGAGCAGGATTGTAACCGGCAGCTTGCGGCGCTTGTCAATGTGAACATACATCACGTCGTGAATGTCGATATCAAATTCCAGCCAGGAGCCGTTGTAAGGTATCA
>CAXYWN010000104.1:0-6682 GCA_964292625.1 uncultured bacterium | reverse complement strand
CACCGGGACGGTCTCAGCCCTCAGCAACGAATTTGGGCTATATCAGATGTCCGTGGTGCCGGAAAACTACAGCCTCACTGCCAGCCATCCGGACTACGAATCAGTAACTTTGCCCGGCGTAACGGTGAGTTCCGACCTGCAAACCCAGGCCGATTTCCAACTGCCGCTCTACACAGTCGCTGCTCCCAGCTTCAGTCCGGAACCCGGTCCCTACACCGGATTTGTGGAGGTAATTCTAAGCAGCGAAACCGAAGCAGCGGAAATCCGCTTCTCTCTGGACGGCACTGAACCCGACGAATCTTCCCAGTTGTATTCTGCGCCCATCCGCCTGGAAACCAGCGCCACGGTGAGCGCCAGGGCCTTCAAACTCAACTGCGCTCCCAGCGAAATCACCAGCGCCAGCTACGATATTACGGTCGGTACGGATGATCCGATAGCTCCGGCAATCTGCGGTATCCAAGGCGTCTGGCCAAACCCCTTTTCCGCCAACACCCGCATCAGCCTCTATCTCAAAGACGGTGACTATAGTCTGAATATCTTCAACGTGCGCGGAGAACTTGTCCGCCGCTATTCCGGCAGGGGAAAAGGCCCATTGGAACTGGTCTGGGACGCTAAAGACAGCGGGGGGCGCCGCATGGCTACAGGATTGTACCTGATCCGCTTTGAACATGGTGAGCTGAGGCAGACGCGGAAGATAGTCTTGAAATAAAACTCTATTTCCAACTGAGTATAACCCGGTCTGAATATCGCCAGACTTGTTTCGCCCTTGAGCCTGGCCCTTTCACTTCTGGTGAGATTCCCGAACACCACCCCTTGCTGCCACGGGAACTGTGAGGGAAGCCAAGAGGTTGCGGATGAGCCAGAAGAAAGGGAGGAAGCTGACCCTATTTTCTCATCCACTCGCTTTGAAAAAGACCAGTTCATCAAGTGTTTGCCGCGCCAGAGCAGAAGACAAGAATGCTCAGCAGGTGAGCCACTTGCTTAGAACGTTTATTCCACCGTCACGCTTTTCGCCAGGTTCCGGGGCTGGTCCACATCCAATCCTCTGAGGTCGGCCACGTGGTAGGCCAGCAATTGGAGGGGAATCACCGTCAGCAGCGGCTGCAGATTGGGCAGAGTTTCCGGGATGTGGATCACATGTTCGGAGATGCTTTGCAGTTCGCTGTCGCCTTCAGTGGCGATAGTGATCAGGCGTGCCTTGCGGGCGCGGACTTCGCGGAGGTTGGTGTGGATCTTCTGATAGAGCGGGTCCCGGGTGGCGATGGCAATCACGGGCATGGCTTCGTCGATGAGGGCTATGGGGCCGTGTTTCATCTCCGCGGCTGGATAACCTTCGGCGTGGATGTAGGAAATCTCCTTCAGTTTCAGGGCGCCTTCCAATCCCACGGGATAATTGATCCCGCGTCCCAGATACAGAGCGTTGGTGCAGTTCATGATGCTGGCAGCAATCTCCCGCAGGCGAGCGCTTTGGGTGAGAATCCGCTCAATCTTGTCCGGAATCTGCTGCAAAGCGGTGATATAGGCCATTCCCTGCACGGTGGAAAAGGTGCGTTGGCGGCCCAGCAGAACTGCCAGCAGAAAGAGAATGGTCACCTGCGAAGTGAAAGCCTTAGTGGAAGCAACGCCGATTTCTGAGCCAGCGTGGATGTATGATCCGCCGTCGCTTTCGCGGGCGATGGTGCTGCCCACCACATTGGTGATTCCCAGCACTGTGGCACCCTTGGATCTGGCTTCCCGCATCGCGGACAGGGTGTCCGCTGTTTCTCCCGACTGGCTGATCACAAAGACCAGCGTTCCTTCTGGCACCACGGGATTGCGGTAATGGTATTCTGAGGCATATTCGGCGTGCACGGGGATGCGGGCCATATCCTCGATCATATATTTTCCGATCAGGGCGGAGTGGAAAGAGGTGCCGCAGGCGATCAGATGAATCTGGCGCACCTGGCTGAGTTCGCGGCTGGTGAGATTCAAGCCGCCCAACCTGGCGTCACCATTCTTCTCGTCTATCCTGCCCCGGAAGGCGTTGCCAACAGTGGTCGGCTGCTCATATATTTCTTTGAGCATGAAATGCTTATAATCGCCTTTTTCGATCGCGGAAATGTCCCAATCCACCAGGGATATTTTCGGGCTCACCGTTTCGTGGCGCATGTTCGTGATCTCAAAGTCATCGCGGCGGACCAGACAGATCTCATCATCTTCCAGATAGATCACGTGTTTGGTGTGGATCATGATGGCATTGACGTCGCTGGTCAGAAAATTCTCTCCGGCGCCAATCCCGATGATCAGCGGCGAACCTTTGCGCACGGCCACGAGGCAGTCGGGTTCGTCCTGATGGAGCACCACCAGACCGTAGGTGCCTTCCACCCTGCTCAGTGCTTCACGCACTGCGTCAACGAGCGGCAGCCCCGTGCCCAAATACTGTTCGATCAGATGAGCCAGGACCTCGGTATCCGTGTCGCTGCGAAAGCTGTGTCCCAGCTCGATAAGTTGCTCTTTGAGGAGCTGATAATTTTCGATGATGCCGTTGTGGACTATCGCCAGTTTGCCGGTGCAATCGGTATGGGGATGGGCGTTCAGTTCAGTTGCCTCGCCGTGGGTGGCCCAGCGGGTGTGGGCGATGGCAACGGTCCCGGAACATTTGTTCGGTTCCGGCAAAGCCCGCTCCAGTTCGATGATCTTCCCGCTTTGTTTGTAAACCTGCATCTCGCCCTCGTGGATGAGAGCGCATCCGGAACTGTCGTAACCGCGGTATTCAAGACGTTTGAGCGCTTCCACCACAATGGGGAGGGCGTTCCGTTTTCCGATATATCCAACTATTCCGCACATCAGTAAAGCTCCTTGGGGGCGGTAATTTTGTGAAAGGCCCAAAGCGAGGCCGCCAAAACCAGGATGGCAGGAAGAGCAATCCAGTATCTTAAATTCTCAGAATCACGCACCAGAACCCCCAACCAGGGTTTTTCTGCAAAGGTGACGATGAAGAGGGCCAAAGCGTTGTTCAGGCTGTGAGAGAGCATCGAATTGACGATGCTGCCCGACCGCAGGGTGAGATAGCCCAACAGAATCCCCAGCAGGAACGTTGGCAACAGACGGAAGGGATCCAGATGGAAGATGGCAAAGAGCAGGGCGCTGGCCAAAATGGGATACCAAATCTGCCTGCCCTCAAAGAAACGCATCAGGAAACCCCGGAAGAGCAATTCCTCACAGACACCCGGCAGGATGGCTATCAACAGGAACATCTGCCAGATGGGGATATCCAGGTTAAAAACTCCGGAGAGCTTTTCGAGGTAATCCGGCGGGAAGGGAAAGACCTGGTTGATCAGCTGGCCGATGATCGACACCACGATTGCCGCGGAAACGGCGATAAAGGGTACCAGGGCGATCTCCTTCAGTTTCGGCGCTTGGAGCCGCAAAACTTTCCTCAGTTCCGCGCCCTTAAATTTAAGCAACTGCAGCAGCAGAAAAACCGGCAGCAGAATCACCAATACCTGGGTTTTGAGCAGTCCTGTCACCAAGTCCTTCATTTGCCATTTGCTGCCCAGATAATACAGGGCAACCAGGGCGAGAGAAAAATAGACCAGTCCGTAAAAAGGATTGAAGAATCCCCGCTTGTTCTTGCGCAAGGTTTTGATGCCGCCGCTGTCTTCCTCGGTACGGAAAAGTATCGCTTCCGAATGGAAGAGGCGCACGGTGAGCCAGATGGCGAAAACATCCAAAACCAGCGTCGTCCCCATCGTGATCAGCAAGTGAGAAAGCTGCCAATCGCCGATCAGTACTGCCTTGAAGAGCAGTGAGATGTTGATCACCGGCACCATGGCGAGCAGATTGCTGATGTGGATGGAAGGGATAAAACTGACCATTCCCATCAACATTGCGGCTATCATGATGGGCTGTTCGTAGGTGCGGGCCTCCTTCATATTGCGCGAAAAGGTGGAAATTGAGAGCATCAACGCGGAAAACAGCGTGGCCAGCGGGATCATTGCCAGCAGCAGGATCAGAAATGAGCCCAGGGGCAGATGGAGGCCATGGGATTCCATTCCCATCTGAGTGAGGAAAAAGCGCACGGAAAAGCTGATGCTGATGAGATTGATCACCACATTGATCATCGCCATCGTGAAGATGGTGAGATACTTGCCCATAACGATCTCGCCGCGCGTGGCCGAAGATACCAGCAGGGTTTCCAGGGTTCGGCGTTCTTTTTCGCCCGCCACCAGATCCGCCGCCACCAACGCGGCACCTGTAACCAGCATCAGGATCATAATGTAGGGAAGCATGGTGCCCAGGACGCTGCCCATCTTTTTGGCATCCGTAGAGGTGTCGATCTCGTGGATTATCATGGGCTGAATATACTGCGGCTCTGCCCCCAGCTCGCTCAGACGCCTGGCAACTATCGTCGCGCTCGTCTGCTGTAAGGATTTTTCCAGCTTGCCATAGAGGACTCTGCCCTCGTCGCCGGAGGCGTCATACCTGATTCCAACTTTGTAGGTGAGCAGGCCGTTGGCGGAAAGGGAATCCGACACGCTCATGATGGCTTGGATTTCTTTTTCCGAGTAAAGGCGTTCCAGCGTCGGCGGTGCGTCAATAGCTGTGAGATACGGCGTCTTTTTCAAATCTTCCAGGATCATCTTATAGACTTGTTCTGAATCCGCGGTGCGGACAGAGAGGCTGTCGAGAATAGCTACGACGGCGCCGCGCTTTTCAAGGACTTCGGTCTGGCGGCTCATGATGCCGCTGAAACCTATGAACAGCAAAGGATACAGAACCACCGGCAAAACTATGGTGGTGAAGAGCGTGCGCTTGTCGCGCAGCATCTCCAGTATCTCTTTGCGGAAAATGACCAGGGTTTTCTTAAAATTCATTGGCTGCCATCTCCCTGCCTGTGTCGGCCTGATTCACGTAATATACAAAGATGTCGTCCAGATCGCTGAGACCTGATACCGCGCGCAATTCTTCCAAGGTCCCTTCCGCCAGCATTTTACCCTTGTGGATCATCACGATACGGTCGGCAAGCCGCTCCGCTTCGCGCATGATATGAGTGGAGAAAAGCACGCATTTTCCACGCTCTTTGCAGCTGCGGATGAAGGAGATGATGTTGCGGGCGGTGAGGATATCCAGGCCGGAGGTCGGCTCGTCGAAGATCATCACGGGCGGATCGTGGATGATGGAACGGACGATGGAAACCTTTTGTTTCATACCGCTGGAAAGAAATTCCATCTTCTTATCCAGAAAATCGTGCATATCCAAAAGCTCTGCCATCTCGTCCAAGCGGGTTTTAATCTGCTCTTCCTCCACCCCGTAGAGGCGGCCGAAATAGGTGACAAACTCCCGCGGGGTGAGGCGCGTGTAGAGGCCGGTATCGCCGGAAAGAAAGCCCAGATTGCGGCGCACCATGTCGCCCTGGGTCTGGACGTCGTAACCCTCGATTTGCGCGCTTCCGCTCTGCGGCTGGAATATCGTGGACAGTATGCGCATGGCGGTGGTCTTGCCCGCTCCGTTCACACCCAGAAGACAGACAATTTCACCGTGTGCGGCCTCAAAACTCAGCTCATCAACCGCCCGGAAACTGCTACCGTCCTTCTTGGGAAACTCTTTGACCAACGACTGGACCTTAATCATATTTACACCTTGTGAAGATAAGTTTATATTGGGGAGGATGTTTTTAGCGCATCGCTCCTGTGTCAAGAACATTAGCCGCGCGGTGAGCTGTTTGTATGATGTATGACTTGGATTAGCATCATACATCGGCATTGTTGATATTGGCTTACGAGTTTATCTCTTCTGGGATAGGTCTCGCGTTCTAAGCTCACTTTTCTCCCTCCCGACTCTTCTTTCCTCGCTCTGTTTCGCTCCATCCGATTAAAAAGCTTGACTAAAAACAGCGGGTCAAAAAGAATAGAGAAAGTTTAATAAAGCTGCCCGGAACAGCAGACACATCAATGCTGAGGCAACTCATCATCCCAATCACAAAGACAAGTGAGGATCATCCTTATGAAAGACGCGTTTGGCCTCCTCAGGCAAATTGAGGCCGCCACCGTCCTGGACGTCGCCACCGGCAGGGGCGATTTCATCACCACCCTGAAGCAGAATTTGAAGTCCTACGTTCAGATCATCGGCGTGGATAACTCTGAAAAAAGCGTTGACTACGCCCAGAAACGTTTCCCGGAAAATGACGTTGAAATCTACCAGATGGACCTGGAGCACCTGGACTTGGAGGATGCCAGTTTTGATTTGGTTACCGTGTCCAATTCCCTGCACCATATTGCCAATCTGGACAAGGTTTTTGCCGAGCTGCTGCGGGTTCTGAAGCCGGGCGGCAGACTCCTCATAAATGAGATGTACCGCGACGGCGAGCAGACTGAACCCCAAAAGACCCATATTTCGATGCATCACTGGCTGGCTGCCATTGATCGCCAATTTGGGATTCATCACAGTGAAACCTTCTCCCGGGAAGAGATCCAGGCAATGTTCGCCAAGCTCAAACTGCAGCATGTACAGGTGATCGATTTCTATATTCCCGTGGATAACCCCAAGGAAGCCAGAAACTGCGAGAGCCTCAAACGCAATTGCACCGAATCCTTTAAGCGGCTGGACAGTCTGGATGACGCCGCAGCGCTTTTGGATGAAGGGAAAAAGCTGACGGAACGTATAAACAATATCGGCTGTGCCGGCGCCAGCAGTCTGCTGC
>CAXYWN010000103.1:0-6688 GCA_964292625.1 uncultured bacterium | reverse complement strand
TGTACGGCCAATACCGGGAACCGAAGCTGGAGGCGATGGGCATGATCTTCCGGCTGGAAAACCTGGTGGAGCACCTGGTGGAACAGAATATCAAGCAATTGAATCTGGATTACGTCACCGCCAAAACCCTCAAGCGCATCATCCGCATCCTGGAACTTTTCGAGCTCGGCCTTTCCCGCGAGGGCCTTACCAGCGAAGCTTTTTCCAGCGCTCTGGAGATGCTGAAATCCGGCCAAAGGATAGTGAACCTCTCTCTGGAACAGTATCTGGACCTCTTCCATCAGATCAAAGACAGCATCACCGAACTGATCAATGAATACTTCTACCGCTTTTATGAGCAGGAACTCAGCCACGCCCCCGTCAAGGGTGTCGTGGGCAAATACAAGCGCCAGACCGCGCAGCAGATGTTCGCCGAAGAGTTTTTCCGCAAGCTGCTGACCTCCTCCTTCCTGGTGCAGCCGATGGACAATTTCATTGCCCAGATCCTCGTTTCGCTGGATGCGATGAAGCAGGTCTTCAACACCGCCGAACTCAGCCGCGTGATGAGCTACGACCCTGATCTGCTGTTCATTCCGCTGCATACAAACAACGGCCGCCTGGACAATCAGGTTCTGCTTGGCTCCAAAGCCTATTTCCTCAAAAAGATGAGCCAATACGACTATCCCATCCCGCCTGGCTTTGTGATCACCACCGAACTGCACCGCTACAGCCAGATTGTGCGCTCTCATGCCGGCATCGAACGCGAGATGGATGAGCTCCTTCGCTACAACATCACCCGCCTGGAAGCCCAGACCGGCGAACGCTACGGCGATCCGGAAGCGCCCCTGCTTTTTTCCGTGCGCTCCGGCGCTCCCATGAGCCTGCCCGGCGCGATGACCACCTTTCTCAATATCGGCCTCAACGACGAGGTCACCCTAAAACTCAGCGCCAGGCCAAATTACGGCTTTACGGCCTGGGACTGTTACCGCCGCCTGATCCAAAGCTGGGGGATGGCCTATGGCATCGACCGCGATGAATTTGACGCCGTGATGGTCGCCTTCAAACGCCGCCACAGCGTGAAACTCAAGACCCAGTTCAGCGGCCCTCAGATGCGCAGTATGTCCCAAGCCTACAAAAAGGTGCTGGCTCGCCACAAGGTGAAATTGGAGCAGGATGTATTTCTGCAGGTGAAACAGGCCGTGTTGCACGTTCTGGATTCCTGGAACACCGACCGCGCCAGGCTTTACCGCCAAAAACTTCAGATCGCCGACGACTGGGGCACGGCTGTCACCATCCAGAAGATGGTGCTGGGCAATATCAGCCTGGATTCCGGCACCGGCGTGCTCTTCACCCACGCGCCCTGGGCCAAGGCGCCGGGCATAACCATCAACGGGGATTTCACGCTCTGCAGCCAGGGCGAGGACGTTGTCGCCGGTCTGGTGCACACTCTGCCTCTTTCGGAACAGGAACGCAAGCAGGCCAAGGAGCCGGTGGAAAGCTCTCTGGAGAAGGATTTCCCCCAAATCTACAATCGCCTCTCCAGCCTTGCGCACCAGCTTCTCGACGATCGTGGCTATCCCCATCAGGAGATTGAATTCACCTTTGAAGGTCCCGCCCGCGACCAGCTTTTCATCCTCCAGACTCGCAACCAGGTGATCACCAAAGCCCGCGCCTACACTGTTTTCAACGTTCCCAAACGCGAGCTCAAGCTCCTGGGCAACGGCATCGGCATCGGCAAAGGTGTGATCAATGGCCTCATCGCCATTTCGCGTCAGGATATCGACACCCTCAAAGACAGCGGCCAGCCCCTGATCCTGGTCCGCCCCGACACCGTTCCAGAGGACATGGACCTGCTTTTCGACTGCCAGGGATTGCTCACCTCACGCGGCGGGGTTACCTCCCACGCCGCGGTTACCGCCATCCGCCTCGGCATTGCGGGGATAGTCAACTGCCGCCAGCTGAAGGTGTTGGAGGACGAGAAGATCTGCCGCATCGGCGACATCACCCTCAAACCTGGAGATGCCATCGCCATCGATGCCAGCAGCGGCGCCATCTATCTGGGCCACTATCCGGTGGAGACTATTCGTAGCTAAGAATATAAACAACAAAAACATACAGATAAGGAGTACAACATGAACCTCGACATGAGAAACAAAAAACTGCTCGGGATCAATGGCCTGGGCAGGATCGGCAAGTTGCTGCTCTGGAACCAGATCCATCTCCGACATTTTGATGGGATCATCGTCAATTGCGGCCGCGAAGTAGGCAAAACCCTGGACGACCTCATCCAGGTGATTGAGACTGATTCCACCTACGGCAGCATCCACAAATTCCTCTTTGGCATGGCGGGCCGCAAGGCCGAGATCAAGATTCTGGACGCGGACAAACCTCTGATATCGATCGAAGGAATACCGGTGAAAATACTCCGTAAAGCCCGCGATCCCAAGGACATCAACTGGCTGAACGAAGGTGTGCGGATCGTGGCCGACTGCACCGGCAATTTCTCGGATCCCAACGCCAATCCCGAACAGGGAAAACCTTGTCTCCGTGGGCATTTGGAAGCCGGCGCTCTGAAAGTTGTCTGCTCTGCCCCCTTCAAGAGCAAAACCGCCGGCGTCACCAGCCGTCCGGACGCCATCACCATGATCTACGGCATCAACCATCTTAACTACAAACCTGCCGAGCATCACGTTATTTCCGCCGCCAGCTGCACCACCACCGGGCTTGCGCATCTGATCAAACCCCTGCTGGAAAACGAGGAAACCGCGAACATCATGACCGCCTCGATGAGCACCATCCACGCTGCCACCAACACCCAGAGCATCCTGGATTCCGTGCCCAAGACCGGCGCCACGGACCTCCGCAAATCACGCAGTTTGCTGAACAACATCATCCTTTCCACCACCGGCGCCGCCAAGGCCCTGGAACTGGTGATGCCCTCCATCAAATCGGTTGGCTTCATGGCGGATTCGGTGCGAATTCCCACCTCCACCGTGTCTCTGATCAATCTCAACGTCACCTTCCACACCGACCTCGATGAACGCGGCAATCCTTTGGTCAACCGCCGGCTCCTGAATGAGGTCTACAAAAAAGCCGCGGAGGGCCCGCAAAAGGGATTGCTGGTCTATTCGGAACGCCAAAACGTATCCTCGGACATGATCGGCACCATGGCAGCCGCAACCCTGGAGGCCCATGAGACTCACACCCGCACCAGCTTCATTCCCGTGCCGGCCAAAACCCTTGCGGCGCTGGGTGTTCCGGCGGATAAGGAAGTCACCATGCCCGTCACCCATGCCAAAATCTTCGGCTGGTACGACAACGAGCTGGGCTCCTACACCTACAGCCTCTCCCTTCTGGTAAATTATATCGAGGAGAACATGCCCTGAGGCACCGCTAAACTCGTTAAAAGATCAAGCCCCCGGTTGCGGGGGCTTGTTTCATAGTCTGGAATTCGGGCCGGCTATTTGAATCTCCTCCGCAGCAGATTGGCATTGGTGACCACGGTCACCGAACTCGTGGCCATGGCGATTTCCGCGATCACGGGATGCAGGGCTCCAAAGACCGCCAGGGGGATGGCCACCAGATTGTAGAAGAACGCCCAGAACAGGTTTTGGCGGATTTTTTTGAAGGTTTCGATGGACAGCCGCACCGCCTGAGGGATCAGTTCCAGTTGGTCGCGCAGGATGGTGATATCCGCGGCTTCGATGGCAATATCAGTTCCCTGGCCCATGGCAATGCCGATATCGGCCAGTTTCAGCGCGGGAGCGTCGTTGATCCCGTCACCCACCATGGCCACCGGACCGTATTCAGAGCGCAATTCTCCCACAATTCTGGCCTTGTCGGCAGGCAGCGCCCGGGCTCGAACCCTCGTGATCCCGCATTCTGCGGCAATGGCGGTTGCCGTATCCTCGTTATCCCCGCTCAGCATAATGCTTTCGATGCCCATCTCCCGGAGGGTTTGCACCACAGCTACGGCTTCCGGACGCACCGTGTCGGCCAGGTAAAACACGCCCATGACCTTTTCCTGATCAGCCAGATAGACCTTGGTGGCGTGTTTCAGCTCTGGCTTTTCGGGCAAATCATCCAGGCCTCTCACACCCTGTTCCCGCAATAGCGAACTGCTTCCCAGCCAGAGTTTTCGCGCTCCGACCACAGCTTCAACGCCTCTGCCGCTGAGATTGGCAAAATCGCTCACTGGCAACGCCTGTAATCCCCTGGCGCGTCCGGCGGCGACAATTGCCCGCGCCAGCGGATGCTCAC
This sequence comes from uncultured bacterium, assembly GCA_964292625.1. Taxonomy (GTDB): domain Bacteria; phylum Cloacimonadota; class Cloacimonadia; order Cloacimonadales; family Cloacimonadaceae; genus Syntrophosphaera. Next base: position 2,449 of record CAXYWN010000103.1, on the reverse strand, counting down.
TGGCTGCTTCCAGACTCAGCGCCAAGCTGAGCGCCTCATCCTGGGGAATATCAATCCCGATAACTTCCAAGAGCACAGGTTTGCCGTGGGTTAGGGTGCCCGTCTTGTCGAATACTATCGCCTTGATGTCCTTCATCCTTTGCAGCGCCTCGCCGTTGCGGATCAGGATTCCCCGTTCGGCGCCCAGGCCGCTTCCCACCATCAGGACCGTGGGTGTGGCGAGTCCCAACGCACATGGACATGCAATCACCAAGGTCGCCACCGCCGCCATCAGAGCCGCCGCCACGCCTGTTTTAGGAGTGCTTAGGGGGATCAAATTGTGCAGAAAACCGCCGATGGAGCCCATAAAACCGGGAAAGACCAGCCAGGCCAGAAAAGTCAGCGCGGCCAAGACTAAAACCACCGGGACGAAGACCGCAATCACCTTGTCTGCGAGGAGTTGCACCGGCACCTTGGAATGCTGGGCGTCCTGCACCATTTTGACCACCTGGGCCAGGAAACTGTCTTTGCCCACCTTTTCCGCCCGGGCCTGGAAATATCCGTCCAGGTTGACCGTGGCGCCCAAAACCCTGTCGCCGCTTTGACGCCGCACAGGCATTGATTCTCCCGTGGCCATGGATTCGTCGAGGCTGGCGCCTCCGCTTACAATCACTCCGTCCGCCGGAACCTTCGCGCCGGGTTTCACCACAAAGATGTCTCCCACCCCGATTTTGTGGATGGGAACCTCGGTTTCCACGCCGTCAACCAATATCAGCGCGGTTTTCGCGCCCAGATTGAGTAATTTGCGAATCGCCTCTGAGGCCTTGCCGCGAGCCCGGCTTTCCAGATAGCGTCCGGTGAGATGAAAGGCCAGGATCATAGCCGCTATCCCGCTGAAATCGTGGGCGTTGACTCCTGTTACGATGAGGGATAGAGGCGTCACCAGGAGGGACGCCAGGGTCCCCAGAGCGATCAGAACGTCCATGTTCGCGCTGCCGGAACGCACCGATTTGAAAGCCGATACATACACTCCCCGGCCTGGGAAAATCATCCCCAACAGGGTGAGGCCGAAGATGCCCCAAACTCCCCAGTTATGCCACGCAGGCATGGGTCTGATCAGCATCAGCGGCAACATCAGCGCCATGGCGGCCAGCGCAATCACCCACATTTGCCACATCCGGTTTCTCGCCGCGTGCATATTTTCAATCTGCTTATCTTCTTCCAAAACAATGTTTTCCCGCACCGAGAACCCGAGGGACGCGATCAGCCGGGCCAAATCTTCTTCTGTCACCAGGCGGTCGTCAAATTCGATCGAGGCCTCTTCCATGGCCAGGTTCACCTGAGCCGAACTCACCCCCTTCAGCTTCGCCAAAGCCTTCTCCGTGCGTGCGCTGCAAGCCGCGCAGTGCATCCCATCTATGCCTATATTTATTTGTTTTTTCATTATCACACATCCTGATTGTATATCTAAATGATATGATATTCGAGGATGGTGCTAAGCCAAACGTAAACTGAAGCTTTACGGCCTTAACGCGGCTATAATTTGCTGGCCCAAAGCCTCTACCTCTGCGATTTCTACTTCCAAAACACCATCCCCTTCCTCGAAATCGTGAGCGAACAGGATAAACTCGCCGGAGAACGCAAACTCGTGGACCTCATGGTGAATAAATACGCCGGAAAAGCGCTCCACTCCGCCCTGCTAAACTCTTCGCATATGAAAAAGAGGGAGTTCAACGAATGTGTCGCCAGTTTGATCGAGAGGGAGGCGATTACTGTCCAGGCGTATGAGTCCAAATTCAGACCCACCGCCAAACTCTACCTTCTGGAAAAGGATATTATGGAATCCTGGAAAGACAGGAAAACTGAATAACAGCATCTAATGAGAGGACCAAGAAAGGGGAGCTGAGTCACAACCACCAAAAGGGCGTGAAACAGCTTCCCCTTCTCTCACAATGACTTAGAGAACTGTTTCACGCTACTTATTAAGCCTTATGAAACAGCTTCTCACTGTGTGACAGTAAGTTACAGAGCTGTATCACCAATTCACAGGTACTCCTCTATAGATCCCTGGCAAGAAGCAAGTGCTACAATAGACTATATCTCTATAACTACATATATTATATATAGATACATAGTATATAATATATAATAGTTTTATATTTTATAATATCATTAATATATGGAATACCAGCAATGCCTCCTTACCCTTCCTGCATTCTGCTACACTTGGAACCTACCCCGGCAGGTGGGAAATCTCCCGGGCTATGAAGGAGTACCTGTGAATTGGTGATACAGCTCGCTAACTCGTTGTGGGACAGCTCGAAGCTGTTTCATAAGCCCCGTGAAGCCTTGTGAAGCAGTTTTGTAAGTTACTGTCCCACAGCGAGAAGCTATTTCACACCTTTTTTGCCTGGCTCCCTCTTCTCCCCCGTTCATAGATGCCCAGTCTATGTCCCACCTATGTCCACAT
>CAXYWN010000102.1:0-6716 GCA_964292625.1 uncultured bacterium | reverse complement strand
GGGATATGTCCCTGGGATGCGTATTTGCGGAAACACAGGCGCCACATGCCAAAATCGCGCATGTAGGCCCTGGGACGACCGCAGATCTTGCAGCGGTTGTATTTTCTAACTTGAAATTTAGGTGTTCTTTGTTGTTTCAGGATCAGTGATTTTTTGGCCATTTATTCTCCTTATTCACTGCGCTGGAATGGCATTCCGAGTTCCCGCAGCAATGCGAGGGCTTCGTCGTCGGTATGCGCCGTGGTGACAATATTGATGTTCAAGCCGCGGACGGCGTCGATCTTGTCGTATTCGATTTCCGGGAAGACAGTCTGTTCCTTGATGCCGAGGGAAAAATTTCCCCTGCCGTCAAAGGAATCGGTCGAAATGCCGCGGAAGTCGCGAATGCGAGGGATCACGATGGATACCAGGCGGTCGAAGAATTCATGCATCGCATCGGCGCGCAGGGTGACCTTGCAACCGATGGGCATGCCCTCACGCAGCTTGAAGTTGGATATTGATTTACGGGCCTTGGTGATGATCACTTTGCGTCCGGTGATCTGTTCCAGGTCCTTGACCGCGCTATCCAGCAAAGCCTTGTTTTGGGTGGCGGCGCCCACGCCCATGCTCACCACAATCTTGTGCAGATTTGGCACCTGATGGAGGTTCTTGTAGGCAAACCGCTTTTGCAGCGCTGGGATCACAGCTTTACGATAATGTTCTTTGATTCTGTTCATTTGGTTATCTCCTACAGCTCGTCGCCGGATTTTTTGCACACACGGACCCGTTGGCCTTCGCGGACCACGATCACGGGTTTGGACACGGTGTTCAGTTTATCGTTGAAGAGCATTACGTTGGAAACGTGAATTGGCGCTTCCATGGAGATGATGCCGCCCTGGGGGTTATTCTGAGAGGGCTTGGCATGTTTCTTGATCATGTGCACTTTTTCCACGATAACCCGGTTGGTCTTCGGGAAAGACTTCAGAACGTGCCCTTTGCGGCCTTTATCGTTGCCGCTGATCACTATCACGAAGTCCCCTTTTTTAATCTTTTGTTTGTCTGGCACCATATTCTCCTAAAGCCCTTCCGGGGCCAGGGAAACTATCTTCATGTACTGGTGTTCGCGAAGTTCGCGGGCCACCGGTCCAAAAATGCGGGTTCCCTTGGGGTCGCGCTTTTCGTCGATTATCACGGCTGCGTTGTCCGCAAAGCGGATATAGGAACCGTCCGAACGCCTGATCTCTTTGGACACGCGAACGATCACGGCACGCTCTACGGTGCCTTTTTTCACCTTGCCACCCGGGGTGGCAGATTTGATTGCTACAACGATGATATCGCCAATGCTGGCATATTTACGTCTGGTGCCGCCCAGTACTTTGATGCACATGGCTTTCTTGGCACCGGAGTTATCGGCGATATTCAATACGGTTTGGGCTTGAATCATTCCAAAACTCCCGTTTTATTTACTGCGCTCAACAATGGTATGCAGAGCCCAGCGCTTGCGGGCGCTCATGGGACGCGACTCCACGATCTGAACCGTGTCGCCTTCATGCGCCTCGTTTTTCTCATCGTGCGCCATGAACTTTTTGTGCCGGCGCACAGTCTTTTTATAGAGAGGGTGGATATATTGGCGCAAAACGCGGACCACGATGGTCTTGTCGTTCTTTTCGCTCACGACCACACCCTGTTTGATGACTTTACGGGTATCAGCCACGGTTTACCTCGCTTCCTTTGCTTTAAGCACTGTATTGACACGGGCGATGTTCCTTCTCACAATGCGCAGCCGGTCCGTCCGGTCCAGAAGGTTTTTGGATTTCTGGAAACGCAGGTTGAAAAGTTCCACGCGCAGCTGTTCGAGCCGCTCGTGAAGGTCTTCCATCGACATATCTCGGATATCTTCGATCTTCATATTTCAACTCCTTCGCGGGCAACCAGGCGGGTCCTGATCGGAAGCTTGTGCGAGGCGAGCCGCATGGCTTCCTTGGCGATCTTGACGTCAACGCCCTCAATCTCAAAGAGGACGCGGCCGGGGCGGACTACTGCCACCCAGTATTCAGGAGCGCCTTTGCCTTTTCCCATACGGGTTTCAATCGCTTTACTGGTGATTGGCTTATCAGGAAATATACGAATCCATACTTTTCCGAGACGCTTCATGTGCCTGGTGATGGCGATACGCGCCGCTTCAATCTGACGGCTACTGATGAAGGCATCTTCCAGGGCGATTAATCCATAATCGCCAAAGTCGATATTGCTTCCGCTCCAGGCAAGCCCGTTGCGGCGGCCCTTCATCATCTTGCGATGTCTAACTTTTTTTGGTGCTAACATTTACCTTCTCCTATCCCAGGATGTCGCCTTTGTAGATCCACACTTTGATGCCGATCACGCCGTAGGTGGTGTTGGCCACCACGTTGGCATAGTCGATATCGGCACGCAGGGTGTGCAGAGGAGTGCGGCCCTGTTTGTAGCGCTCGCTGCGGGCAATCTCCGATCCGCCGAGACGGCCGGAAATCTGGACTTTCACGCCCAGAGCCCCTTCCTTCATCACGTTGCGGATGGACATTTTCATGGCGCGGCGAAACGCGACGCGCTCTTCCAGCTGACGGGCGATCTCATAACCCACCAAACGGGAATCCAGCCACATCTGGTCAATCTGTTCGATGTTGATGGAAACCATGATTTGGTTTTTGCGGTCTTTGTTGATCAGAACGTTCAGCTCGTTGCGCAGGCGGTCGATGTCCTCGCCTTTTTTGCCGATGACAAGTCCGGGGCGAGCGGTGTGGATGTCGATGGTAATCGAGCTGGTCTTGCGAGAGATTTGCACTCTGGAGACCATTTTCTTGTCAAGGCGCTTATGGATATATTCACGAATCTGGATGTCTTCCTGAAGAAAATCCACATAGGTGGAACCCTGAGCGAACCAGATCGATTCGGTGTCTTTATTCACACCGAGACGGTACAGAATGGGGTGTATTTTTTGTCCCAAGGTATTCCTCCTATTCCTCTATCTTTCTAATTTCCAGATCGATGTGGCAGGTCTGTTTGCGGATCATAAAGGCCCGCCCGTGCGATCTGGGCATAAAACGTTTCATTTGCGGACCCGAATCGGCCGTGGCTTCGCTAACGAAAACCCTGCTAAGGTCGATTCTGGGTTCTTTCACCATGACGTTGGCCACTGCAGAGTCCAGCAGCTTGCCGATTGGTTTGGCGGCTGCCCGGCGCGAGAATCGCAGGATGCCCTGCGCTTCTGGAATGCTCTTGTAGCGGATCTGATCCAAAACCAGGCGGGCTTTGCGGGCTGAACCGCGGGCAAAACGGAGTTTAGCTGTTGCTTCCATTATCTATACTCCCCTATTTACCTTTTCTCTTGTCTTTGTGCCCACGGTAGGTGCGCGTCGGTGAAAACTCGCCCATCTTGTGTCCCACCATATTTTCGGTCACATACACCGGTACAAACTTATGTCCGTTGTGCACCGAAAAGGTATGTCCGATAAAAGAGGGGATGATCATGGAACGGCGAGACCATGTTTTGATCACGCTTTTCTTGCTGTCAGCGTTTAGTACTTCCACTTTCTTCAGCAGATGATCGTCAACAAAAGGGCCTTTCTTGATTGAACGTGCCATTATTTCCTTCCTTTATCTCTTCTTCACAGATTTCACGATATATTTATCGGAATACTTGCGGGTTTTACGGGTCTTGCCGCCCTTGGCCGGTTTGCCCCAGGGAGACACGGGATGGCGTCCACCGGAGGATTTTCCTTCGCCGCCGCCCATGGGGTGGTCAACGGGGTTCATCACCACGCCGCGAACGGTGGGACGGATACCCAGCCAGCGTGTGCGGCCGGCTTTGCCTATGGAAATCAGGTTGTGATCCTGATTGCTCACCTGGCCTATCGTGGCCATACATTCCTTGCGGACAAGGTGAACGTCGTTTGAGGGCATTTTCACATGTACGTAGTTGCCGTCTTTGGCCACAACCTGGCCGTAGGTGCCGGCGGAACGTGCGATCTGGCCTCCGCGGCCTTTCTTCAGCTCTACGTTATGCACGGTCGAGCCAAGCGGGATCCTGTCCAGCGGCAGAGCGTTTCCGAGGGCGATCTCGGCGTCTGGTCCGGACATCACCTTCATGCCCACTTTGAGGCCTTCCGGTGAAAGGATGTAGCGTTTTTCGCCATCTACGTAATGCAGGAGGGCGATGCGCGCGGTGCGGTTCGGATCGTATTCGATGGTGGCGACTTTGGCTGGAATGCCAAATTTGTCTCGCTTAAAATCGATAACGCGGTAATGGCGACGATGTCCGCCTCCGCGATGTCGGCATGTGATCCGGCCCATATTGTTGCGGCCGCCGGTTTTGGGTAATGGTCTGAGCAGCGATTTTTCCGGCGTATCCGTGGTTATTTCGGCAAAGGTGTACCCAGTGCGGAACCGCATGCTGGGAGTTGTTGGTTTGTATTTTTTGATTCCCATGCTGTGCTCCTTAAACCTCGAAGTCGGCGATCTTGTCGCCGGCCTTCAGGGTTACGATGGCCTTCTTCCAATCCGGACGTTTGCCGCTGTAGCGGCCCAGGCGTTTTGGTTTGCCCAGCATCCGAATCGTGTTTACATCCAGCACTTTCACGGAAAAAATCTTCTCAATGGCGTGCTTGATTTCGATCTTGTTGGCGTTGATGCTCACTTTGAAGGTGTAACTGTTGTTGGTGCGAATTTGTTCTTCGATCTTCTCGGTGATGATCGGGGAAATGATTATGTTGCGCGGATGGATCATTTGCTGAATACCTCCTCGACTTTGTTGAGGGCTTCCTGAGTCATCAGAATATAGCTGCTTTTCAGGATCTCATAGGCGTGCAGGCTGTCCGCCCGGTCGGTCATGACGTCGGGCAGGTTGGTAAAGGATTTCACCGTGGGCAGATGATGCCCGTCCGTAACCACCAGTTTGCGTCCTCTCTCGGGCATGATTTTGCCCAGAAGTTCCAGCGCCTGTTTGGTGTTTGGCTCGGTGAAATTCAGTGAATCCACGATAAAGATGCGGCCTTCGCGAGCCCTGTCCGTGAGCGCGACCCTGAGGGCCTGGCGCTTTTTACCACGCGGGATATGGCGATACCAATCCTTGGGAAAGATCGGGAAAGCACGGCCACCGTGAACGCGAATCGGGGAGCGACGGGATCCCACACGGGCGTTGCCGGTGCCTTTTTGTTTGAACAGCTTGCGGGTGCTACCGGCGGTCATGGCGCGGTTTTTCTTTTGCACCGTGCCCTGGCGCTGGTTGCCCAGATACATTGTTATAACCTCGTGCAGAAGCACTTTCGGGGAATTGACGTCCACGTCGAAAACGCTGGCCGGAAGTTCTATCTCTTCCATCCGTTCGCCGAGGGAGTTGAATTTTATTGCTTTAACCATGTCCGTCTCCCTATTGTTCCTTGTGGATGGTGACCAGGGAATTGCGATGACCAGGCACCGCTCCCTTAATCATAATAAGGTTTTGTTCGGGATCCACTTTCACCACCCGCAGATGACGTACCGACACTTGACGGTTACCCATCTGGCCGGGCATCTTGGTGCCTTTGAACACGCGTGAAGGCTGGGCGCATTGGCCGATTGAGCCGCCGCCGCGAAAGGACTCGTGCACACCGTGGGAGGCCATAAAGCCGGCAAATCCGTAGCGTTTCATCACGCCGGCGAATCCCTTGCCTTTGGAGACGGAACGCACACAAACGTTTTCGTTCGGCGTGAACCAATCCACTTTCAGTTCTTTCCCAACTTCATAATCATCGACCTGTTGGCCGAAAGCGGGGCGGAACTCGCGCAGGTAGCGGAACAGCGGGCTGTCGTTTTTCTTGTAATAGCCCCTCAAAGGTTTTGTCACACGCTTTTCGGGGAGCTCTTCGTAGCCCAGTTGCAGGGCTTCATATCCATGCAAATCTTTGTTGCGTTTGCAAATAACGCGGCATGGGCCAGCCTGGATCACCGTTACGGGGATCAGGGTGCCGTCGGCGTCAAAGATCTGTGTCATGCCAATTTTCTTACCGATAAGTCCCAGCATGATCAGCTCCTTGTGTTTGCCTTGATCTCCACATGGACGCCCGCGGGCAGACTCAGCTTCTTCAAAGCATTGGTGGTCTGCTGGGTGGGGTTCATGATGTCGATCAGCCGCTTGTGGACCAGCATCTGGAATTGGTCCTGAGATTTCTTGTCAGCGTGGGGCGAACGCAGGATCGTGTACAGGGTCTTATCCGTGGGCAAAGGAATCGGGCCAATAACCTTGGCGCCGGTATTGCGGGTGCTTTTCACAATTTCTGCCACAGATTGGTCCAGTAAACGATGATCGTATGCCTTGAGCTTGATCCGGATGCGATTTTCGAAATTACTCACTGGTACCTCCATTTAGACAGAAAGTCCCCATCGGGCTCATGCCGCTCAAAACTGAGCTGCCGCGCCGCGGGCAGGAATAATCTGCTAAATTGGCTTTTAGGTTGAAGGGGACAAAAGCTTTCGCTTTACCCCTTGCGATACTCGTACGAGTATCCCGTAAACAGGATAACATCGTTCCTCCTAAAGAACTATAAGTCCTCGCAAAATTTGGGACTTGTGCTGTGCGCTGGGTATTATTTTCGCAATGAGAGCCACAATTTTCGCCACTCCATTTTCTGTCAATAGCTTTTTTTCGATTTCTTTTAGGGGAATTCAGGAGACTGTTCAAAATAAGCCACCATATTACGCAGCCTTACTACTACACTTCGAGA